>NZ_JBFSSD010000004.1:0-180128 GCF_041466145.1 Vibrio sp. 10N.239.312.D08
GAAGGTCTGTAGCGCTTGGAATGGATTTCTTGAGTGCAAAGATCGCGTCACAAAAATGTGTACAAGAGATTGGATTGACCTGATCAGTTAATTTTCCGGATTGGTATAATATACGTCATTAGCAAAGCCGCGGATTCTCCTACTTACCAAAACAGCGCGTGTTGGGAGTCTAAACCTCCAACCTTTCCATATACTAAGCCTCAGCAGAAATACTGGGGCTTTTTTGTATCTGCTGCTTCTACGAAGTAATGTTGGGATAACTAGGCGCTCCTAGCTCACCTGCGTGCTCGAATCTCCGGAGTGCCTACTCATTCCAGCCTTGCCATATTTAAGACTCTAGTCTGCACGTCTCGGCAGAAATGCTAGCGCTTTTTATTCCTGTCATTTTTACAAGTATCACTTGAAGTACCATGTGTTCCTTTAGCTATCTCTATCGAACACTGATTTAGTGCAGCCTTGCTGTATTTAATGACTTAGTTCAAAGCTAAAGCTTTCTGTTCACCACTCATCTAGCTCCGTAGTCCTGTTAATAACTAACGCTATTCTAGCGAGACGTTGAGTCCCGTTATTTTTGTTTCCAGGTGAAAGGTGAAGCCTTTCGATTGAAGCTTATATAACTTGAGAGTGGGTTATTGGGTAGACTAGCGAGTGGTCAGAAGAAGTAATTCTCTGTATGACTTAAGCTCCTTAAAGAGTTCTGTCCACCCACATTAAGACTTTCGATTACTCAAATATTAGCGGTATCAAATATCGATATGAGCTCTATGTTCCACGCATATCTTTCAGCGATAGCTCCAGTATGGGAATTGGTGAGTTTGACTTTCATTGGGTATAAAAAAGGCCACCTAAAGTAGGCGGCTTTGGTTGATCTATCTAGGTGTTAATCTAGCTCTTTCTCTGCTTGTTTTGCTTTCTCTATCATAGGAGTGATTGTTGAGCCTTGAACTAGAATAGAGAACACAACAACGGCGTATGTCATGACAAGGATTATCTCTTTAACATCGATTGCTTTGTCTTCAATTACCCAGATACCTGAAGGGATTGAAAGTGCCATGGCTAGTGCTAAGCCACCGCGTAAACCACCCCAAGTTAGAATCTTAATCGACCACGGGTTGTAAGTTCTAAAGCGTTTAAATCCGATGTAAGACAAGAAAACACTCAAGTAACGTGCACTCAATACTAGAGGGACTGCGAAAGCCATTAAGATCCAATCTTCTTGGTGGAATTTGAATAACAGCATCGACATACCAATTAGTAGGAATAATACGCCGTTTAAGAATTCATCTATCAATTCCCAGAAATGATCTAAGTGATCTTCACTCTCTTTTGAGAATCCGATAAAGCGAGTCCAGTTACCAATCATGATACCTGAGACCACCATCGCTAATGGTCCTGATACATGTAGAACTTCAGCAAACGCATAACCAGCAGTTGGAATGCCGATGGTTAATAGCAACTCCATCGAGTGGTCGTCGGTGTTGCTGATTAGG
The DNA here is from genome assembly GCF_041466145.1 of Vibrio sp. 10N.239.312.D08. Classification (NCBI taxonomy): domain Bacteria; kingdom Pseudomonadati; phylum Pseudomonadota; class Gammaproteobacteria; order Vibrionales; family Vibrionaceae; genus Vibrio; species Vibrio sp. 10N.239.312.D08. The sequence continues at coordinate 1,491 of NZ_JBFSSD010000004.1, forward strand.
TAATGGAATACAAGACCTAAAACAAAACCGTAGACGATGCCGCCAATTGCCTCTTGAACGAATAGCATGGTCACACTACCGACGGTTGGCGCTTCTGTGCCGAATGCGATAGTAAATAGGGTTACGAAGATAACTAAGCCAAAACCATCGTTGAATAGAGATTCTCCCTCGATTTGAGTAGAGATTCTTCTGGGAGCGTCGAGTTTCTTTACTATTGCTAGCACGGCGATGGGATCGGTTGGAGAGATTAGCGAGCCAAAGAGTAGGCAGTAAATCAGATCAAATTGAATACCGATGAACTGGCAAAACCCGTACAGCACAAAACCGATAAAGAATGTTGAAAACAGCGTAGCACCTAACGCGAGTACTGTTATTTCCCATTTCTGGTCTTTTAGGTTTGGTAATTTGATTCCCAAACCGCCTGCAAATAGTAAGAATCCTAATATCCCTTTTAGAAGGAAATCTTCAAAATTGATACTGGCAACGGTCTCTGAGGCAATGTCTGCCAATTGGAACCAATTATTTTGTCCCGCAATGATAATCAATAGAGATAACATCATTGAGCCAGCTGTGATGGCGATGGTTGTCTGCATTTTACCAATTTTTGTATTCACGAAAGCAATAAGCATGGCTGCAGCGGACAAGAAGCATAAGGTGTAATAGACCGACATTGGGATTCCAACATGTAACAAAGTATGAATATGAATTTTCGTTGTCTCATGCTCAAATAGCAAACATTTTTTGTCATGACTCAGTAATCAATTTCCTTTTTTAGACGTCTAGACTCCTTTTTAATGTGTGATAGGATGGAGGGATAATTAAAGGAATGAGGTTGTACCGTGGGAAGTAATGTAAGGCAAAAGATTGACGCTCTGTTGAAGCAACGAATTTTACTGATTGATGGTGGCATGGGCACCATGATTCAGGATTATAAATTGGAAGAGCAAGACTATCGTGGTGAACGCTTTGCTGATTGGCACAGTGACTTAAAGGGCAACAATGACCTTTTAGTTCTTACACAGCCTAAGCTTATCAAAGATATCCATTCAGAATACTTGGAAGCTGGGGCTGACATCCTCGAAACCAATACCTTTAACGCTACAACCATCGCTATGGCCGACTATGATATGGAAAGCCTTAGTGAAGAGATTAACTTTGCTGCTGCCAAGCTTGCTCGTGAAGCAGCTGATGAATGGACTGCAAAGACCCCAGATAAACCTCGCTTCGTCGCGGGTGTATTAGGCCCTACCAACCGAACTTGTTCTATATCCCCTGATGTAAACGATCCAGGTTACCGTAATGTTAGCTTTGACGAACTGGTTGAAGCTTATTCTGAATCGACTCGCGCGCTCATTAAGGGCGGTTCAGATTTAATTCTTATTGAAACTATCTTTGATACGTTAAACGCGAAAGCGTGTGCTTTTGCGGTTGAATCTGTTTTCGAAGAAGTAGGTATCAGTCTGCCAGTGATGATTTCCGGTACCATCACTGATGCATCAGGTCGTACCCTTTCAGGACAGACGACAGAAGCATTCTACAACGCCCTTCGTCATGTAAAACCAATCTCATTTGGATTGAACTGTGCATTGGGCCCTGATGAACTGCGTGAGTATGTCGGTGAGATGTCTCGTATCTCAGAGTGCAATGTTTCTGCTCACCCTAATGCGGGTTTGCCTAATGCATTTGGCGAGTATGACCTTTCTCCTGAGGATATGGCTGAACATGTTAAAGAGTGGGCTGAAAGTGGCTTCTTGAACCTAATTGGCGGGTGTTGTGGTACTACTCCAGAGCATATCCGTGAAATGGCTGAGGCCGTTGAAGGTGTAACGCCGCGTCAATTGCCAGACTTACCAGTTTCTTGTCGTCTTTCGGGACTAGAGCCACTGACGATAGCTAAAGAATCTTTGTTCGTGAATGTAGGTGAGCGGACCAATGTTACCGGCTCTGCACGCTTTAAGCGCCTTATCAAAGAAGAGCTCTACGACGAAGCCTTGAGTGTAGCTCGAGAGCAAGTCGAGAATGGTGCTCAAATTATCGATATCAACATGGATGAAGGGATGCTAGACGCCGAGGCGTGTATGGTTAAATTCCTGAATCTATGTGCTTCAGAACCTGAAATCTCGAAAGTACCTGTTATGGTCGATTCTTCTAAGTGGGAAGTTATCGAAGCTGGCCTAAAGTGTATTCAAGGCAAAGGCATCGTTAACTCAATCTCTCTAAAAGAAGGCAAAGAGAAGTTTGTTGAGCAAGCCAAATTAGTTCGTCGTTATGGTGCTGCTGTCATCGTGATGGCGTTTGATGAAGTCGGGCAGGCTGATACTCGAGAGCGTAAAGTCGAAATCTGTACCAATGCCTACAACATTCTTGTTGATGAAGTCGGTTTCCCACCAGAAGATATTATTTTTGACCCGAATATTTTCGCAGTGGCTACTGGTATCGATGAGCATAATAACTATGCGGTTGATTTCATTGAAGCAGTAGGAGACATCAAACGCGATCTCCCGCATGCGATGATCTCTGGCGGTGTGTCGAATGTTTCATTCTCATTCCGTGGTAATAACTACGTCCGTGAGGCTATTCACGCGGTATTCCTATATCACTGTTTTAAAAACGGTATGGATATGGGCATTGTAAACGCTGGTCAGTTGGAAATTTACGATAATGTTCCAGAAGATCTGCGTGATGCTGTTGAAGATGTGGTACTAAACCGTCGTGATGATTCGACTGAAAGATTGCTGGATATGGCGACCGAATACCTAGAGCGTGCTGTTGGTAAGGTTGAAGATAAATCTGCATTAGAGTGGCGAACTTGGCCTGTAGAGAAGCGTTTGGAGCACTCTTTGGTAAAAGGTATCACCGACTTTATTGTTGAAGATACCGAAGAAGCTCGTGTTAATGCCTCTCGTCCTATTGAAGTGATTGAAGGTCCTCTAATGGACGGAATGAACGTTGTTGGTGACCTGTTTGGTGAAGGTAAGATGTTCTTACCACAGGTTGTAAAGTCTGCGCGTGTGATGAAACAGGCGGTTGCCCATTTAGAACCATTCATTAATGCATCCAAAGAAGTGGGCGCAACTAACGGTAAGATTTTGTTAGCGACCGTTAAAGGTGACGTTCACGATATCGGTAAAAATATCGTTGGTGTGGTTTTACAGTGTAATAACTACGAAATTATCGACTTAGGTGTGATGGTTTCTTGCGAGAAGATTCTCAAGGTAGCGAAAGAAGAGAATGTCGACATTATTGGCCTGTCTGGGCTGATTACACCGTCTCTTGATGAAATGGTACATGTTGCTAAAGAAATGGAGAGACAGGGTTTCAAGCTGCCTCTTCTGATTGGCGGTGCAACCACATCTAAAGCTCACACAGCAGTTAAGATTGAGCAGAATTATTCAGAACCTGTTGTATACGTAAATAATGCCTCGCGTGCAGTGGGTGTTTGTACCTCACTACTTTCTGATGAATTGAAACCCGCTTTCGTTGAGAAGCTGGATATCGATTACGATCGCGTTCGAGATCAGCACAATCGTAAGAAGCCTCGTACCAAGCCTGTCACGCTTGAAAGAGCTCGTGCCAATAAAGTTGCTATCGATTGGGATGCGTATACGCCACCGGCACCCGCTAAGCCGGGAGTTCACATCTTCAATGATTTTGATGTGGCAACTTTGCGTCAGTACATCGATTGGACTCCATTCTTTATGACATGGTCATTGGTTGGTAAATACCCTGCAATCCTTGATCATGAAGAAGTGGGTGAAGAGGCAAAACGTTTATTCAAAGATGCTAATGATTTACTGGATCGCGTAGAGAAAGAGAAGCTGCTTGAAGCGCGTGGTATGTGTGCCATGTTCCCAGCGAACAGTGTTGGTGATGATATTGAGGTGTATACCGATGAATCTCGTACCGAAGTTCTAAAAGTTCTACACAATCTTCGTCAACAAACAGAGAAACCAAAAGGCTTTAACTACTGTTTGTCTGATTACATTGCGCCAAAAGAAAGCGGTAAAGCGGATTGGATTGGTGGCTTTGCGGTTACGGGTGGTATTGGTGAGCGAGAGCTGGCTGATGAATACAAAGCGAAAGGCGATGACTACAACGCGATTATGATTCAGGCGGTTGCTGACCGATTGGCTGAGGCGTTCGCGGAATATCTGCATAAAGAAGTGAGAAAGGATATTTGGGGTTACTCGCCAGATGAGAATTTGTCTAACGACGATTTGATTCGAGAGAAATACCAAGGTATTCGTCCAGCTCCAGGTTACCCTGCTTGCCCAGAGCATACAGAGAAAGGTACGTTGTGGGAGCTGATGGACGTTGAAAAGGCAATCGATATGTCATTAACGACAAGCTACGCGATGTGGCCTGGTGCCTCAGTGTCTGGTATGTATTTCTCACACCCTGATGCTAGATACTTTGCTATTGCACAGATTCAACAGGATCAAGTGGATAGCTATGCTGACCGCAAAGGTTGGGACATGTTAGAAGCCGAGAAGTGGTTAGGTCCAAACATTAACTAGTTTGAACCTATGAAGAGATTTGATTCGTAAAGTAAAAAGAGAAAGGGTTGCTTAATCGCAACCCTTTTTGTATCTGAGATTTAGTTATTTATCTGTTGGTGATAAACGCATTTTTACTCAAACAATTCTTGGTGCAGTTTTTGAATCGCCAACTTAGAAACAGATTCATCTAGCAAGAAACACAGGTTGTGTGGGCTTGCTCCGTAGCAAATCATGCGTAGGTTGAAATCTTCAAGAGTGCCGAATACCTGCTTCGCATAGCCTTTGCTTTCACTCATGTTGTTACCAATCAGTGCAACAAGGCATAGGTCGTGCTCAATATCCACGGAACACAACTCTTCAAGCTCAAGGCGAGCGGCTTCAGGTAACTCAGGAGCACCACCAGAGGTATCGGTTTGATCGAGTGTTAGTGAAACACTGATCTCTGAAGTGGTGATAAGATCGACCGAGATCTTATGTTTAGCAAGGATCTCGAATACCTTTGCCAAAAAGCCATAGGCATGGAACATATTAGCGCTACGTAGCGTAACCATGGTTTGGTTGCAGCGTAGGGCAAGCGCTCTAAATAGAGGAGAGCTCTCAACTTCTTGACGAATCCAAGTTCCACCGAGCTCTGGCGCTTTAGAAGAGCCGACAAATACCGGTATTTGGTGGCGTAGTGCAGGTACTAGAGTTGATGGGTGCAAGATCTTCGCACCAAAGTTTGCCATTTCCGATGCTTCACTGAAGCTGATCTCTGGGATAGGAGAAGCTTTAGGTGCAATACGAGGGTCTGTGGTGTAGATACCCGGAACATCCGTCCAGATTTCTAAACCAATCGCCTGTACAGATTCGGCAATCAATGCTGCTGAGTAATCACTGCCACCGCGGCCTAAAGTCGTGGTGTTACCTTCGCTATCAGCGCCGATAAAACCTTGGGTAACGACAACTTGTTGTTGGCAAAGTGGAATCAGTTTCTCTTGCGCTAGAGCGGCAATATCTTCTAGTTGAGGTTCGGCTTTACCAAAATCATCATTAGTACGCATCACATCTCTGATATCAAAGCGAACAGCAGGAGTGCCTCGTTCAGAGATGATCTGAGCCAAGATGTGTGTCGACATCAACTCGCCACATGCGACAAGGTGATCCGTCAGTTTAGTACTTGTTTGGAATGATGCGGCCTCTGCAGCGCTCGCAATGTCATCAAGAATGCTGTGGACTTCTTTTTCGATGCTGATTGGATCTGCGAGTTGGTCAAGAATTGCGTTGTGAATGTCCGCTAATTGCGCCATTAGTTCCTGACGACGAGCTTTGTCTTGAACACCATGTGCTAGTTCAACCAGCAAGTTAGTGACACCAGAGCATGCACTACTCACGACCAGTTTCGTGTTTGAGTTGTTTTCAATAATGGCAGCACAACGGCTCATTGCTTCAAAGTTGGCAACACTTGTTCCACCAAACTTAGCGACATTAAAAGAACCAGCTACATTAGATGCACTCACGATATATCTCCCACGACTTCCTAAAATAAAATTACGGTTGGGTAATCCAACGTCCGATGTTTTTCGAAGAGAGTTTTAGAGCAAAAAGAGAGGAATTATTAGAATAGTAACCTCAGAAGCTCTTCACCATATAGAAATGGCGACAGTTGACGGGATTCAGCCCGCTCAACCGATAATAAAGGTCCTGCATCCTTTTATTATCTCGGCACTGCTCCCCATAAATGTTTTGTATTGGAAATGCGGTTCCACAAAACATCTGCCTGGGCAGTGCTCCTCTTCTGCTAGATAGCCGTTTCATTGAACGTTTTTGTGGTAACAATGTCAATCCGTAACTTGAGATAATTGAAAAATAATTTTAACAATTATGTGACAGTGGTTTGACCTCAATACTTATGGCTAATTGCTGAGGTAATCAATTTGCTTTAGGGTGGATTGTTCACAACATTAACGTAAGGGATGTACATGTCTAATTTCACACTCACTACTGCTATCGATAGCTTTTATCCACCACACCGAACGTTAATGGGGCCTGGTCCTTCTGATATCTCACCTCAAGTGCTACAGGCTTTGAGCCGTCCAACCATAGGTCACCTAGATCCGCTGTTTATTGCGATGATGGATGAGCTTAAACAACTTCTTAAATACGCTTTTCAGACTGAAAACGAATTTACGATTGCCGTTTCTGCACCGGGCAGTGCAGGTATGGAGACCTGTTTTGTTAACTTGATTGAGCCTGGTGAAAAGGTGATTGTTTGTCGTAACGGTGTCTTCGGTGAGCGTATGCGAGAAAACGTGGTGCGTTGTGGTGGCGAAGCCATCCTTGTTGATGACGAATGGGGCAAGCCCGTTTCAGTTGAAAAGGTAGAACAAGCATTGGCAGAAAACCCCGATGCCGTTGCTGTTGCATTTGTGCATGCAGAGACATCAACTGGAGCGTTATCTGATGCTCAAGCTATCTCTGCTGTCGCTCGTCAGTTTGATGCGTTAACGATTGTTGATGCAGTGACATCATTAGGTGGTGTGCCATTGCTGGTTGATGAGTGGCAGCTTGATGCGGTTTATTCTGGCAGCCAAAAGTGTCTGTCTTGTGTGCCAGGGCTATCTCCAGTGACTTTCTCTCAGCGTGCGGTTGATAAAATGAAAGCCCGTAAAGCACCAGTGCAAAGCTGGTTTTTGGATCAAAGTTTAGTATTAGGTTACTGGAGTGGAGAAGGTAAGCGTAGCTACCACCATACCGCACCCGTGAACAGCCTTTATGCTCTGCATGAGTCGCTGGTTTTGTTGAAAAATGAAGGCTTAGATAATGCGTGGTCTCGTCATCATGCGATGCACCAAGAGCTTAAAGAAGGCGTAGAAGCTCTAGGGTTAAAGTTTGTGGTTGATGAAGAGAGCCGCCTGCCGCAGCTTAATGCACTTTATTTCCCAGAAGGAATTGATGAGGCTAAGATCAGAACGCAGCTTTTAGAAGAATATAATCTTGAAATCGGTGCTGGGCTTGGCTCTTTGGCTGGTAAGGCATGGCGTATCGGCCTAATGGGTTACGGTGCTCGTAAAGAGAATGTCGCGTTGTGCCTAAAAGCGCTAAAAGATGTTTTGAAGTAGCTGCATGAACTGAAATTAAAAAGAAAAGCGCACGAGAGATCGTGCGCTTTTTTGTATCTACCCCAAGCTCCTACTGCCTACTGCCTACTGCCTACTGCCTACTAAGTGAAGCTTGCGTTGCGAATTCTTAACATTATTCTGCAGACGAAACGTTATCTTCTGCTTGTGACACTTTCTTATACTGAACCTTTGAAAAGTCTCTGTTAGGGAATAAAAAGTTCGCTTCGCTACGAATTTGCTCTGCTTTACTTTCTTCTCCTAGGCCTTGATACGCCAGAATCAGATTGCTGTAGAAAGCCGGTCTTGGTTTACTCTTTATGATCTCCAGTGACCAATCGATGTAAGGCTGTATAAGGCTCGGGTCGGCTTTGTAGAGGCCGATATTAAGGTAAGTGCTGTATATATCCCAATCGTAGCGATCTTTCCACACCACTGGGTTCGTTACCTGCTTAAGAATGTCCGGATTTTTCGGCTTAGACAGTTCAAACTTAGTCAGTACATAGTTGGTGTGCAGGGCGCTCAACATATAAAAACTGACCAAAATAGGGAGCACTAAGCTCAACGCTCTAAATAGGGTCTTGCTGATGATACTGAACGACTGTTGATAATGTCGGGAAGAGCGCTGATCTACCCAGTAAATCAATATAATGAATGTTATCCAGTGAATCGCCGAGTGGTAAAAAGGATACTCAAGTTGAGAGTGCAAAAGGATTGGGATAAATAACGCGAGCAGGGCTAGACGTGTTCCCTTTGCTGAACTTGTTATGCGTGATATCACCAATATTGCAGCAATCAAGATTCCGATGATTGGTACAATCCCCCCTTCAACTCCCCAAAACAGGAACTCATTGTGCGGGTGATCCATTGAAGGAAGACCTGGATGATAGTTCGAGTTGAGTTGATGTTGGCGAGCTGTATATAGCGTGTATTCAGACTCAAATTTCCCGTAACCATAACCTGTAAATGGCTTTTCGATCATCATATCTAAAGCTTGCGGGAACGTATAAGCGCGCGGGCTTTCTAGGTTCGCTTTCTTGCTAGCGAGGCTATCAGTCGCACTTAGGCTGATCACCGAAAAAGCGACGACGACACCGACGAGCACTGATGCGCACCATCCGTAGAAGCGTTTCTTGGTCGAGAACTTGTATAGATAGGGCAGAATGCAGATAAACCCAATGACAGCGGCCAACCATCCGGTACGTGATGCAATGATGATCAGCAAGGGCACGGTTAAGGTTGGAGTTAAATACAGTAGGAATGATTCGCTGATCTTATGGTTATATTTAGCCGGCTGCCTTGCTAAAAGGTAAGCGGACAGCATAAAACCAGTAGCAAGAAAGCTTGCCATTACATTCGGTTGTTGAAATATCCCATATGGTCGGTTTGCAGCAGTGTTGTAGCCAAATAGGTTGCCTGGTTCTAATAAGAAATATTGCACATAGCCAAATAGTGCTTGTATAACAACAGCAAGTACAATGAACCACAACATACGTTGCTTGTGTTTATTGCTGAACTTAAATTGCTGCAGCACCACAAATAAGGCAAAGCCCGCCCACAATCCAAGCAAGCGTCCTGACGCTCCTTGAGGTGCAGCATTGCTGTATAAAATGGGTAGCGTGAGTATGATGCAGCTAATCAATAAGCCAATTGTTAATTTGGAATACTTGAGTACTCGATTGGTCGCGAGTTGGTAAAAGCCAATTGCTAGCGTGAAGCTTAGCGCTAGCCAAGTGGTAGGGTTAAAGGATAGAGCAAGGCCCGAACCACCAGGATTCGGCATGAAAAAATGCATAGCTAACAAGAATACAACAGCTAAAGAAGCCAGAAATGCTTTGTTGAGTGGTAGCTGAGTGACCTGATTTTCTAGCTGAGTACCGCTAGTGTGTATTGTTGCCATAAATCCCTAACCTTATAAAAACAGAGCTTGTTCCTTCTGAAACAAGCTCTGTTACTTTAACATTTTTCTGTCTGCCCGCAGGGCGCTATTTTACACCGACTTCAAATTTAACATAGGCTTAAGGAAGCGAGCAGTGTGTGAACCTTCGACTAACGCCACATCTTCAGGTGTACCCTCTGCAACAATCTCACCACCACCTTGCCCACCTTCTGGGCCAAGATCTAGGATCCAGTCTGCTGTTTTAACGACATCTAGGTTGTGCTCAATCACGACAACTGTATTACCGTGATCACGCAGTCTATGTAATACCGTCAGTAGCTGCTGGATATCGTGGAAATGAAGGCCTGTTGTTGGCTCATCGAGAATGTATAAGGTTTTTCCCGTGTCTCGTTTAGACAGTTCACGCGCTAATTTAACACGCTGAGCTTCACCACCAGATAAGGTTGTAGCTGCTTGCCCTAAGCGAATGTAAGAGAGGCCAACGTCCATTAAAGTTTGCAGTTTACGAGCGATAACAGGTACCGGGTTGAAGTATTCACGAGCATCTTCCACAGTCATCTCTAGAACTTCGTCAATGGTTTTACCTTTGTAGCGGACCTCTAGAGTCTCACGGTTATAGCGCTTACCTTTACACACATCACAAGGCACATACACATCGGGTAAGAAGTGCATCTCTACCTTGATTACGCCGTCTCCCTGACAAGCCTCACAACGACCACCACGAACGTTAAAGCTGAATCGACCTGGCTTGTAACCACGAGAACGTGATTCCTGAGTGCCCGCGAATAGTTCACGAATAGGGGTGAAAATCCCTGTGTAGGTCGCAGGGTTTGATCTTGGTGTACGACCGATAGGGCTTTGATCTATGTCGATTACCTTATCAAAATGTTCTAACCCTTTAATCTTTTTGTGCTTTGCTGGAACTGCAGTCGTGGCACCGTTTAATTGAGTGTGGGCGACTTTAAAGAAGGTATCGTTGATAAGCGTTGATTTACCCGAACCTGATACGCCCGTAATACAACTGAACAAGCCAACAGGAATTGTCGCGGTCACATTCTTTAGGTTGTTCCCCGTTGCGCCAACGATCTCGACGACCTTTTTCTTGTCGATAGGCGTTCTCTTTTCAGGCACTGCAATTTCTTTAGCACCGCTCAGGTATTGGCCTGTCAAAGAGTTCGGGTTTTCGATGATGTCTTGCATGGTACCTTCTGCCACCACGTGACCACCGTGCACCCCTGCTCCTGGACCGATATCGATAACATGGTCAGCACAACGAATTGCATCTTCGTCATGTTCCACAACAAGTACCGTATTACCTAAGTCTCTCAGGTGAATTAAGGTTTGCAATAGACGTTCATTATCGCGCTGGTGGAGACCAATTGATGGCTCATCAAGTACATACATAACGCCAACTAAACCGGCACCGATTTGGCTCGCCAAACGAATACGTTGCGCCTCACCACCAGACAGCGTTTCAGCACTGCGTGATAGGTTAAGGTAGTTCAAACCAACGTTGACTAAGAAATGCAGACGATCATTGATCTCTTTCATCACTTTATCTGCGATCTGCCCACGTTGACCGTCTAGCTTCAATTCTTGGAAAAATTGTAGTGCGTCAGCAATGCTAAGTTCAACGATTTCCGGAAGTGTTGTATCACCAATGAAAACATTGCGAGCTTCTAGTCTCAGGCGAGTGCCATCACAGCTAGAGCACGATTTGGTTGAGATGTATTTAGCAAGATCTTCACGCACTGCGCTCGATTCAGTATCACGGTAACGGCGCTCCAAGGTATTTAAAATGCCCTCAAATGGATGACGCTTAACCCGAATATCACCTCGGTCATTGATGTACTTGAATTCCACTTCAGTACGACCTGATCCTTTTAGAATGATCTCTTGAGTCTTTTTCGGTAGAGAATTAAATGGCGCATACAGATCAAAACCATAATGTTCTGACAGCGACGTTAGCATTTGGAAATAGTAGTAGTTCTTTTGATCCCAACCTTTTATCGCACCTTCAGCAATGCTTAGGTTCTCATCTAAAATCACTCGGCTTGGATCAAAATACTGTTGAACACCAAGACCATCACACGTACCACATGCTCCTGCCGGGTTATTAAATGAGAACAGGCGAGGCTCAAGCTCTTGCATGCTGTAACCACATTTAGGACAAGCGAAGTTAGCAGAGAATACGATCTCTTCTTGATCCGTTTCGTCCATCCAGCCGACGACAGCGATACCGCCAGAGAGCTCTAATGTGGTCTCGAATGACTCGGCTAAACGCTGTTGAAGATCAGGACGAACCTTGAATCTGTCTACCACAACTTCAATGGTGTGCTTCTTATGAAGTTCAAGTGCTGGTGGATCGGATAGATCACAGGTTTCACCATCAATTCGGGCTCGGATAAAGCCTTGCGCAGCTAAGTTTTCCAGTGTTTTAACATGCTCACCTTTGCGCTCTTTGACAATCGGTGCCATCAACATCATCTTTGAGCCTTCAGGCAGTTCTAAGACCTTATCGACCATTTGACTGATGGTTTGTGCTGCTAGAGGGATGTTGTGGTCTGGACAGCGAGGTTCGCCTACTCGCGCATACAATAATCTGAGGTAATCATAGACTTCGGTAATGGTACCGACGGTTGAGCGAGGGTTATGTGAAGTCGATTTTTGTTCTATTGAGATAGCTGGAGACAGACCTTCAATATGGTCGACATCAGGCTTTTCCATAAGAGATAGAAATTGACGAGCGTAAGCAGACAGAGATTCAACATAACGACGCTGACCTTCTGCGTAGAGTGTGTCAAACGCAAGTGACGACTTTCCTGAACCCGATAATCCAGTGATGACAGTCAGTTTGTCACGTGGAATGGTTAGGTTGACGTCTTTGAGGTTATGCGTACGAGCGCCTCTAATTTCTATTTTATCCATCTCAATAGACCATGTAATTTTAAGTGGCTAAAGTATTACATAGAGTGAGATTTGTGCAAAGTTTTACTGGATAAAAAAACAGTAAACAAAAAGGGCGACTCAAAGAGTCGCCCTTTCTAAAATCAGTAACGTTAGTGATTAACCAGTCGTTATGCTTCTTTCTTGGTCGAGTGTTTACCTAGCTCGATTTGCTGCTGGTCTTTCTTGTATAGGTTTTCGAAGCAGTAGTTTGTTGCTTCGATATAGCCTTCAACACTACCACAGTCAAAACGTTGGCCTTTAAATTTGTAAGCCAATACACAGCCTGCTTTTGCCTGTTTTAGCAATGCATCAGTGATCTGGATTTCGCCGCCTTTACCTGGTTCTGTCTGCTCGATTAATTCAAAGATATCTGGAGTCAGAATATAACGACCAATGATCGCTAGGTTGCTTGGTGCTGAACCTTGCTCTGGCTTCTCTACCATGTCATCAACTCGGAAAAGGTCATCTTTGATCATTTCGCCAGAGATAACACCGTACTTGTGAGTCTCTTCTTCTGGAACTTCTTGTACAGCAACAATAGAACAGCGGAACTGTTTGTATAGCGCAACCATCTGAGCTAGCACGCCTTGTTGCTCGTTCACACAAAGGTCATCAGCAAGTACTACTGCGAACGGTTCATCGCCTACAAGTTCGCGACCCGTTAAAATAGCATGGCCAAGGCCTTTCATCTCACGTTGACGAATGTAGGTGAAGTTTGCCGCTTCAATCGTTTCACGGATATTAACCAATAGGTCTTCTTTATTGGTGCCGCTAATCTGGTGCTCAAGCTCGTAGTTTTTATCAAAGTGATCCATGATCGAGTGCTTACCACGTCCAGTAACGATGCACATTCCATCCATACCAGCTTCGATAGCTTCCTCTACACCGTATTCAATCAGAGGTTTGTTTACTACAGGCATCATTTCTTTAGGCATTGACTTGGTTGCAGGTAAAAAACGTGTACCGTAGCCAGCTGCCGGGAAAAGGCACTTTTTGATCATGATAAGACCCTTTATCTATAATAATTATTGATTCAACCTGAGTGGTTGATATTTCTGAGGGCAACTCTAGCATAAGTTATGTCGAAAATTCAGCAACAATAGCCATGGTTTACTAGAGCTTCCCTCAAAATTATCGTCAGACTAAGAGGTGGGTCGATTATGCAAGCAGGTTCTGGTTTGCCCATGCTATCGCTTGAACTCTATTTTTTACCGCAAGCTTACGGAATATTTGATAGAGGTGAGATTTAACCGTGAACTCACTAATAAACAAGTCATCGGCGATTTGTGTGTTTGAAGACCCGGATTGAAGACAGCGAATCACCTGGATCTCACGAATGGTTAAATCAACATTGGTTGGTGTGGTGTTGGTATTGACCATATTGCGATAATAAAACAACAGTTGATTGGTTACCTTCCTTGGCAGCCAGTTATCGCCATCAATGACTTCTTGAAGACCACGAGCAATCTTGTCCTTTTGTTCAGTGTTGTAAAAGAGTCCTTTTAGTACCCCATAGGTAAGAAGCTCTGAGGTTGGAAGTTGCTGGGGGACATTGAATAAAATGATTTCGTGATTTTTCCACATAACAGTCAGGTTAGGACAAATAATCAGTAGTTGTGGTACCTCTCTGTAATCGACGAGCAAGATCCGGTTACTCCGCTTTCTATCAACTAGCATTAATTCGTCGGGTGTCATTTTGTAGAGAACAATAGATAAATGCTTTTCTATCTCTTTTACATGTAGATAGGTATCGTTTGGGTCGATGCACAGAAAGTGTAAAGTGCGAGCGTATCTTGATTTTCTCATTGAAACGTCCTGTTTGAGTGGGATTAGATTCCACGTTGTCATGCAGGCTTTAGCTTCTCTAGCGCCTTGATAGTGACTTGCGTTGAATATCAATTATCAAAGTAAATGAGTGGTTTGTAAGTGGAGAAAAAAGCAACATCGCTCTGAATATCATGATTTGTTACGTTTTTATTCTTTGTAGTGAGGAGAGAATAGGAATGCGATTTATCACTGCAGAAAAGCATGCTATTCTTGTGCGCTAAAATTTTCTGAGACTATGAATTTAGACGGAGCAAATCATGGCTAGCCGTGGAGTTAACAAAGTTATATTAGTGGGTAACCTAGGTAATGACCCTGAAATTCGTTACATGCCAAATGGCGGCGCAGTAGCGAACATTACCATTGCAACGTCAGAGTCATGGCGTGATAAAGCAACTGGCGAGCAGCGTGAAAAAACAGAATGGCACCGTGTTGCTCTGTTTGGCAAGCTTGCGGAAGTTGCTGGTGAGTACCTACGTAAAGGTTCTCAAGTTTACATTGAAGGTCAACTTCAAACACGTAAATGGCAAGATCAAAGCGGTCAAGATCGCTACACAACTGAAGTGGTTGTTCAAGGCTTCAATGGTGTAATGCAAATGCTTGGCGGCCGTGCTCAAGGTGGTGCTCCTGCTCAAGGTGGCATGGGTAACAACCAACAGCAAGGTGGTTGGGGTCAGCCACAGCAGCCACAACAACAGCAACAACAATACAGTGCTCCCGCTCAACAGCAGCCAAAAGCACCTCAACAAGCTCCTCAGCAGGCTCAACCTCAATATAATGAGCCGCCAATGGATTTTGATGATGACATCCCATTTTAATCCCTGTTTTTAATATATTATAAAGACAGTATTAAATTGGAAAAAGCCGCGTTCATCGCGGCTTTTTGTTACCTACAATTCTTAACGCTTTATTTACAACGTCAATTTATAGTATAAGTAGCAATACGGTATAATGTGAGTTGAAAAGGATTTCGTTATTCATGAGATATACCCCGACACTAAAATTGAGCACTCGATTGGTCGCATTTGTCACCGTGATAGTGATCAGTGCGATGTTCATTCTTTTTATTGGTGGCACACTTTCCTTTAAGCGTATTGGACAGGAATATTTAGACCATTATTTGGTTGGCATTGTCGACGTTGTAGATAAAGAGATGGAAGACCCTGACGCCGCGTATTCAATGCAGCGTTGGATGCCTAAGATGTTGCAGGCGAGCAATATTGTTGAGATGAAACTCTCGAACAAGACCGGCATCGTTTATCGTTTCAAAGATACCTCCCCACAAATTGATCCCAATCGTCTTTATGAGAAAAGCTTCATTTTAGAGCGTAATCAAGGCTACCGAATCGAATTTAAAGCACTTCCTCCTTATATTGGTTATAGCTACTCAATGGAAGCAATGTGGTCAATTACTTTGGCGGTTGCATTGATCCTTTTCTGTCTGGCTCGTGGTGTTCGTTGGTTGAAGGAACAGTTGATGGGTTCTGAGATCTTGGAAGAGCGAGGAAGAATGATCCTCGCAGGGCAAGTTGAGGCTCATGCAAAGGGAGATGAACTTGAATGGCCATACACGGCAAGTGAAGCCTTGGATGTCTTGATCGAAGAGCTGCAAGATGCTCGTCAAGAACGAAGTCGCTTTGATACCTTTATTCGTACCCATACTTTCCTAGATAAACTCACGGGAACGGCAAACCGAGTTTTATTCGATAATAAGCTGGAATCGGCACTGCATGAAAGTGGTGCTCGAGGCGGTGTGTTACTGATACGTATCGACGAATGGGAGCAAGTTAGTGATGCTAACGATAAGCAAACTACAGACGGCTTTATTATTGAAGTCGGTGAAGTACTGTCGAATATCGTTCAACGCTATCCCGATGTCATTTTTTCTCGCTATTACGAAGCGGACTTTGCTGTATTTATCCCTCATCAGGGCGCAAAAGATATTGCGACCTTGGCTGCTCAGTGTTTAAGGCAGTTAGATAAGCTAACTCCGCCAGAGCCTTTAGAGTCGGATAACTGGTGTCATATTGGTGTGACCATGTATACCGAAGGTGAGCGTCATAGCCAGATCATGGATGAAACGGAAACGGCACTAAAGAGTGCTCAGTTAGAGCGTATTAATAACTGGAGCCGTTACCCGAAAGAGAATAAGAATGAGCTTGATAGAGGCAGTGTTCGTTGGAGAACATTACTTGATAAAGCGCTGCTTCCTGAAAATTTAGTAATCTTTGCTCAGCGGTGTTATCTTATGCCGGAACCTGGTCAAGTTAATGAATTGCATAGAGAAATATTTACTAGAATTCAGGATCCTGACAAAGGTTTATTGAAATCGTCTCGATTTATGCCTGCGGTAGAGCAAGTGGGTTATCAAGCTCAAATGGACCAATCGGTTCTAAAGGTTGTGTTGAAATCGTTGAAAGAATCAACTCAACCTATCAACTATTCAGTGAATCTGAATGTTACCCCGTTTGCTAATAAACAGCACTTTAAGTGGTTTAGGAGTGAGTTGTTACAGCTCTCTGCTCAACACCGCTCTCAGCTTGCGTTTGAGTTTCCAGAAGGGCACTTGATTGCTCATCTTGATTATATGAGACCGGTGGCAAAGATGTTGCGAGGTTTAGGGTGTAAAGTTGTGGTTGGCCAAGCTGGGCGAACCATTGTTAGCACTCACTATATAAAGGATTTGAAGGTTAATTATATTAAGCTTCATCGAAGCCTAATAAAGAAAATCGACCAAAGGCATGAGAACCAACTGTTTGTTCGAAGCTTAATTGGGGCGTGTGGTGATTCTCCAACTCAAGTTATTGCCGTTGGAGTCGAGACAAAACAAGAAAAGAATACCTTGATAGAGTTAGGCATTAACGGCTATCAAGGGAGATATTTCGACGAAGAACAACAAATTATCCCTTTGCCTAATCAAGCAGAAAAAGCCGCGAAAGCGGAATCTGTTGTCAAAGTTGGACGAAGAAATCGATGGCGTAAGAGTAGTAGTTAAGAATGAATTTTAAAGCGATTTTAGACAAAATAAAGCCAACGAATAATAAAGGTAGCTCGCAAGTTGTCTTGCTGGGCAATGACGCCATTTATATTTCATCGACAGAACAAGATCCTCAAGTAGCCAGCATTCCCGTGGTTAATGGGGACTGGGAGAGTGCGCTAAAAAAATCGCTTAGCAGTGAGGCGTTTACCAGTAATAGCGTCCAACTGATTGTCTGTGCTAACTACTACCAAACCTACCAAATTGATAAACCGGACATTCCAGAGAGTGAATGGTCGGTAGCACTGCCTTTTTTACTCAAAGATCTTGTTTCAGAAAGAGTCACGGAAATTACTGCGAGTGCGGTCGCGTTACCAACGTCGAACAAGCTGCAAGTATATGTCCTGCCTAAAAAGCTGTTGGACAAGCTTTTGAATATCACTAATTCGGCTCAGGTTGAATTAATAGGTGTTGCTCCTGAAGATGAAATCTGGGGTTACAGTGCAGGCGAACTGTCTAATTTCATTCTTTTACAACGTAGCGTCAATTCACACTTTAAATTGGGTGCGTTTGTCGAAAATACCGTTTGTTTTCAAAGAACCATCCGCAGTGTTGTGCCACCTTTAACGGGTGTTGCGTCAAGTGCTCTGCAGTTAGATGGCCTCGCTTTAGAGCTTCAACGCTCGATTGATTACCTTTCTTCTCAAATTAAAGGCACCCAGCTTCACCAGCTTAAAATCTGTTGTGACGAAGAAGATGAAGCAGAGTTACAAAGTGCCTTAAACAGTACATTGAGCTCGACAGTTTCACTGTTGGTTGAAGGTGAGCGTGATAATTCAGAGAGTTTGTTGCTTAAACTTGCAGCTGAAAAAGAGACGTTTAAGGTCAATCTTTACCCTGAACACCTTAAGCCTAAAAAAGAATATTTTACGCTGACCAATGTTGTTGCGAGCTGGGGAGTAGTTTGTGTTTTGATGCTTGGTGGTTACTTCGCAATGCAGTATCAAGTTTCTAATCTAGATAAAGAGCTAACAGCCCTGCAACAAGACTCGAATCAACTTAACAAGCAAGTTAACCAATTGAATAGTAAGTTAACTCAGCATAAACCGTCTCCAGAGAAAGTCGCGGCGGTTGCGCGTCTCAAACGTGAGACTGAGGCTAAAAAAGAGGCTTTGAAGGCTGTTGGACAATACGACGAATCCCAACAAGTCGGGTATTCTGGCGTCATGAATTCCTTAGCTAAATTAGGCCGAAATGACATTTCTCTTTCGCACATCTACATGACCCACGATACTTTAGATCTTAGTGGCTTGGCTCGTAACGCAAATGTCGTTCCGAACTGGATTGGTCAGTTTAAAAGTGAGCTTAATTTAGTCGGACGCACTTTTGAAAAACTAAAAATTGGCCGTAATGATCAGGATGTGGTGACGTTTGAGCTAAGTACTCGTCGGGAGAGTAAATAATGCAGCAGTGGAACCAGCTGAGCGATAAGTTTCTTGCATTAAGTCAAAGAGAAAAATGGCTACTTTTTGTGTGTGGTTTTGTTGGCCTATCGATGTTGTTGTTCACCTTATTGGTTGAGCCTGCGTATCTCGATCTACAAGCTAAAAATGCCAAGGCGAGCAGCCTGACTCAATCGAATCAAAGGCAGCAAGGTGAGTTACTTGTTCTGCAAGCTCAGTTAAACAAAGACCCAGACAAAGAAATTAATCGAGAGTACAAAAAGCTGCTGGTGGAGAGCCAAGATCTCTCTCTTCAGCTTTCTCAGATTGTTGATGGATTAATCACACCTTCTCAAATGTCGCAGTTACTGGAGAGCGTTCTTAACGCCGGTAATGGACTAAAGCTTGAATCGCTAGAGTCATTAAAACCAGAAGCGATTTCGAACAATAAAGAGACCAGCGAATATTCAGGCTACTTTCTTCACCCTGTAAGAATGGAGCTAACCGGCAGTTACTTTGATATCTCAGCTTACCTTCAAGCACTTGAGTCTCTACCTGTGAGTTACTACTGGCGCACATTTGAATACTCAGTAGAAGAATATCCTAAAGCTCGACTGGTGTTCGAGGTTTACACATTAGGTACTAGACAGGAGTTTATCGGTGGTTAGAACTCTTTTGTTGTCCTTGCTATTTAGTAGCTCTTTTGTGTGGGCTGAGCAAGATCCCACGGCGCCATTAGGCTGGCTTTCACCTCAACAGAAAACGGCGCCTGCTAAGAAAGCACCAACTCGTTATCGCTTGCCTTCTTTAGAAAGCATCGTGTGTAAGGGAGATACGCCTTGCTATGCGATTATGAATGGTCAGATTCTCGGACAAGGGGAAACGATCAGAGGGTACCGAGTTAAGAACATAGATCCAGAATACGTCACTCTGCAGAGAAGCTCTAAGCAGTGGAAATTAGAGATGTTCTCTTTAGATGTTAAGAATAATTAAGGTTAGAGTGAAGACATGCGTAAACTTGTAGTAGCAATCCTAGTGTCATCTTTAGTCGGCTGTTCGATGGGGCATAGAGATCCTGTTGAGATTAAAGAGTCTTTAAACGAATCAATTAATGAAGCCAATAGCAGAGCGCTTCATGAGCTGCCTTCGTCGGTTCAAGATGACCTTATGCCTCAGCTTAATTCTGACTCGATGTCTCCGGGGATGGAAACGGTTAAGCGTTTTCGTATTCAGGCAAAAGGCGTTGAAGCGAGAACTTTTTTTGCCAGCTTAGTGAAAGGTACGGAATATAGTGCGGCTATTCACCCAAGTGTGTCTGGAAACCTTACGCTTAATCTAACGGACGTGACGTTAGATGAGGTACTGGCTGTTGCTCAAGATATGTATGGCTACGATATTGAAAAGCGTGGCAAAGTGATTCAAGTTTATCCTGCCGGTCTTCGCACCGTAACGATCCCTGTCGATTACTTACAAGTTAAGCGTTCTGGTCGCTCACTAACGACGATCACCACCGGCACGATCTCTAACTCAGATTCGAATTCATCGAGCTCTTCAAGCTCGAACTCAAACTCGTCAAATTCATCCAACTCTTCTAACTCATCGAATTCGACATCGAATGGCGGAACAGAGATTGAAACGACCTCTGAAAGTGATTTCTGGCCACAGCTTGAAGCGGCGGTTGCTCACTTAATTGGCTCGGGTGATGGGCAAAGCGTTGTCGTGACCCCGCAAGCGAGTGTGATTACAGTGCGTGCTTACCCTGACGAAATTCGTGAGGTTCGAGAGTTCTTAGGTATTTCTCAGAAGCGTTTGCAGCGCCAAGTTATCTTGGAAGCCAAAATCATGGAAGTGACCTTGAGTGACGGCTACCAACAGGGAATTAGCTGGTCGAATTTGTCTAAGTCGATTGGCAGCGGTGGCGTTGTAATTGATCGTCCGGCAAGTACTTTACCGCCGTTAGATGCAATCAGCTCTTTGTTAGGCGGACAAACTAACGTAACGATTTCAGATGGCAGCTTTGAAGCAGTTTTGAGCTTTATGGACACTCAAGGTGACCTTAATGTTCTATCGAGCCCGCGAGTCACGGCGGCAAATAACCAGAAAGCGGTTATCAAAGTGGGTACCGACGAATACTACGTAACAGATTTATCAAGTTCGGTCGGTAGTGGTGATGACGCGAATGTCGCACCTGAAGTTGAATTAACTCCGTTCTTTTCGGGTATCTCTTTAGATGTTACCCCTCAGATAGACGATAAAGGTAGCGTGTTCTTACATGTACACCCAGCCGTTATTGAGGTAGAGGAAGAAGTGAAAGAGCTCAACCTAGGTTCCACGACGGGCTTGGTGCAACTTCCTTTGGCGAAAAGCTCTATTCGTGAGTCTGATTCAGTGATTCGCGCCAAAGATGGAGATGTTGTGGTTATTGGTGGGTTAATGAAATCAAATACCAGTGATGTGACCTCTAAAGTTCCATTCCTCGGTGATATTCCAGCCTTAGGTCATTTGTTCCGTAACACCAATCAGTTAACGCAAAAAACTGAACTCGTGATCTTGCTTAAGCCAACGATCGTGGGTGTGAATACTTGGCAAAATGAGTTGGAGCGTTCACGTGATCTTCTTCAGCAGTGGTTCCCTGATGAAGAGTAATTGCTTACTTTCTCAATATAGAGTGGCAGTGTCTCACTAAGCTAGGTCGTCGTATGTATCAAGCTCACTTTGGTTTTGAACAACTGCCATTTACCTTAACGCCGAATACCGATTTCTTCTATGGTTTAGCGCCTCATTTCGAAGCGATTCAGACGGTAATCTCGGCGTTGGAAATGGGCGAGGGCGTGATTAAGGTGACCGGAGAGGTAGGCACTGGAAAAACCATGGTTTGCCGGATGTTGGTCAATCACCTACATGACTGTACAGCTCTGATCTATTTACCAAACCCTGTGTTATCAGGGGCAGACTTGCGCCAGGCGGTTGCAACAGAGCTTGGTTTAGCTGTCGATAATGAAGCAACCTTGGTTGATAACATTCAGCATAAGCTCATTGAATTGCACAATTCTGGTTTAAGAGTGGTGGCTATTCTTGATGAAGCTCAGGCTCTATCGGATGAAGCGCTCGAAACATTAAGGTTGTTTGGTAACCTTGAAACGGAAGATAAAAAACTGCTGCAGATTGTCTTATTAGGTCAGCCAGAATTGGATGCTCGATTAGAGGCGTACCACCTAAGGCAGTTTCGCCAAAGAATCACATTTAGTTCGACACTGAGACCGCTGAATCTCGATGAAACGGTGGCTTATATTGATAATCGAATCGCTAAATCTGGTGGTAGCCCTGAGTTATTCAGCTTGAATCAAAAAAAGGCGATCTGTCGTTCGTCGTTAGGTATCCCTAGATTGATAAACCAACTTTGCCATAAGGCTCTATTGCTTTCGTTCAGTGAAGATAAGAAAAGTATCGACAACCAACATCTTTTTTCAGCTATGCATGAAACGTACGATGTGTGTAAGCCTAAATTTAAAACGCCAATACTGTGGGGTTGGAATTAATTATGAGCGTCATTAACAACGCCTTGTCTGAATTGGCAAAGAAAAAATCAGCGACTTCGATTGAAGCGGCAGTCGTACCTAAAGTAAAAACGCGTTCCCCCCTAGTTTGGGTTGTTGCGGGTTTTACTTTGAGTTTAGCGATGGGCGGCTGGGCGATATCGCAAGGCCCTGTGATTGATCAGTCTATTGTTGAGCAGTCAATCTCAACTCGAGATTTACAGGTTCAAGTCTCTGTCGTTGATGATTCAAATGGCATTCAGGAAGTTGCTCAACCTATCTCATCGCCAACTAAGAAATTGGTGACACTAGACTCTGCGATCCTTTCAACAGAAAACACTGCGATGGCAAAAAGCGCTCAATCTAAGCCTAGTGTTTCCGAATCAGTTGTTATGTCTGCCCCAAAAGCGACAAAACAACAAACACCGGCTAAACCTCTAAGCACGCCTAAAACGATTAGGACTGACATCCCCCAACCAGTTTACGTTGCTAGTGTGGCCAAAAAAGATCCTGCGTCTATCTCTAATGAGCCTGTAGCCTCTGGTGATTCAGAAAATAGCGGAATGTTGATCGAACAGGTTGAGTTAACTCCGGAACAGCTATCTGTGAATGCACAAGGTCGAGCTCAGAAAGCGCTTGATGCGAACGA
This sequence comes from Vibrio sp. 10N.239.312.D08, assembly GCF_041466145.1. Taxonomy (NCBI): domain Bacteria; kingdom Pseudomonadati; phylum Pseudomonadota; class Gammaproteobacteria; order Vibrionales; family Vibrionaceae; genus Vibrio; species Vibrio sp. 10N.239.312.D08. The sequence goes on from NZ_JBFSSD010000004.1 coordinate 24,365, forward strand.
TCTTACTGGTGCGTTGAAGGGCTACACTGAAGCTCTACGCTACACGCCACGAAATGAAGATGTCCGTCAGAAACTTGCGATTCTCTATTTTGGTAAAGGCGATACTCGCAAAGCCTATGAGCTTTATCAGTCTGGAATTAAGCTCAACATCAACAGTGAAAAATTGCGATTAGGGTTATCTAAACTGCTGGTTAAAGCGAATCAATCAGAAGCGGCGCTGAGCCCTTTAGTACACATGCCTCCGCATCCAACTCAAGAGTATCTAGCAATGCGTGCGGCGTTGAGCCAAAAATCACAGCAAGAAGAAATCGCACTCGAGAGTTATCAAAAGTTGGTTGAGGTCGATTCAGATAACGCTCGCTGGTGGTTGGGCTTAGCGATTCAGCAAGAACGCCAACTCGACTTCACGGCTGCTAAAGCGTCATACCAAGGTGCGTTAACCAGAGTCGGTATCTCATCTCAATCACAAAGCTTTGTGCGTGACCGGTTAAAAATACTCAATGCTTTAGAGGAGAGCGGCGATGCAAATTAGATTAAGAAAAAGACTTGGTGATTTGCTTGTCGAAGAAGGCATTATCACCGAGGCTCAAGTTGAACAAGCACTGGCCGCTCAGAAAAGTACTGGGCGTAAGCTCGGTGATGCGCTAATTGAGCTTGGCTTCTTGTCAGAACAGCAAATGCTGAGCTTTTTGTCGCAGCAGTTAGCGATTCCTCTTATTGATTTAAGCCGAGCCGTTGTCGATGTTGAAGCGGTACAGCTTTTGCCAGAAGTACATGCTCGTCGCCTTCGTGCCTTAGTGATTGGGCGCCAAGGTGACACTTTACGTGTTGCTATGAGTGACCCAGCCGATCTGTTTGCCCAAGAGTCTTTGCTTGGTCAGCTCGGCGATTACGCGCTGGAATTCGTTGTTGCTCAAGAAAGGCAATTGGTTGATGGCTTCGATCGCTATTATCGAAGAACCAAAGAGATCGCCTCGTTTGCAGAACAGCTTCACGCTGAACACCAAGTTAATGATGCCTTTGATTTCGATATCGCTGAAGAAGATAGTGATGAAGTTACCGTCGTTAAGCTGATCAACTCGCTATTTGAAGATGCTATTCAGGTTGGTGCTTCGGATATTCATATCGAGCCAGATTCAAACGTATTGCGTCTTCGTCAGCGTATTGATGGCGTACTGCATGAAACATTGCTGAATGAAGTGAATATCGCTTCTGCACTTGTACTGCGCTTGAAGCTGATGGCAAACCTCGATATTTCAGAGAAACGTCTTCCTCAAGATGGTCGCTTTAATATCCGATCTAAAGGTCAGTCGGTTGATATTCGTATGTCGACCATGCCAGTACAGCACGGTGAATCAGTGGTTATGCGTCTTCTTAACCAGTCAGCAGGCCTACGTAAACTAGAAGAGTCGGGCATACCGAGTGATCTGTTGGTTCGTCTGCGTCAACAATTGCGCCGTCCACATGGCATGATTTTGGTTACCGGACCAACCGGCTCAGGTAAAACAACAACCTTATACGGCGCGTTAAGTGAATTAAACGAACCGGGTAAAAAGATCATTACTGCGGAAGACCCGGTGGAATACCGCCTACCTCGTGTGAATCAAGTTCAGGTAAACTCTAAGATCAATCTCGATTTCTCTACTATCTTGAGAACCTTTCTACGTCAGGATCCCGATATTATTCTTATCGGTGAGATGCGTGACCACGAAACCGTTGAGATAGGCTTGAGAGCTGCACTGACCGGCCACTTAGTATTAAGTACGTTACATACCAATGATGCGGTAGACAGCGCGTTGCGTATGATGGATATGGGTGCTCCGGGTTACTTGGTCGCGAGCGCTGTTCGAGCAGTAGTCGCACAGCGATTAGTTCGTAAAGTGTGTACAGATTGTAAGGTTGAGGATGAGTTAGATGAACCTCGCAAGCAATGGCTGAGCGTCCGTTTCCCTAACCAAGTAGGTGTGCCGTTTATGAAAGGCCGTGGTTGCCAGAACTGTAACTTAACCGGTTACCGCGGGCGAATTGGTGTATTTGAAATGTTGGAGCTAGAGCAAAACATGATGGATGCGCTGAGAGCTAATGATGCGGTAGGTTTTGCTCAAAAGGCGAGACAGTCTGAAAACTATAAACCGTTATTGGCTTCTGCGATGGAATTGGCTCTGCAAGGTGTCGTGAGTCTTGATGAGATAATGCATCTTGGCGAAGGTGATGCGTCCGGTGCCACTGACCCAATTTATCTGTAGGGGTAGAATGATATGCCAACGTATCGTTATGTAGGTCGCAGCTCTGATGGTAGTCAAGTAAGTGGGCAATTAGACGCGAATAACGAAGATCTTGCTGCTGAAAGCTTGATGAGTAAAGGGATCATTCCAACCTCTATCAAACTGGGCAAAAGTGGTGGTTCAGTCTTAGATATGGATGTATCGAGTCTGTTCTTTCCGAGTGTACCGTTAGAGGTGTTGGTTCTGTTTTGTCGACAGTTATACAGCCTAACCAAAGCGGGTGTACCACTATTAAGATCGATGAAAGGCCTCACTCAAAACTGCGAAAATAAGCAGCTGAAAGCCGCCTTGGAAGAGGTGGTTGCTGAGCTAACCAATGGTCGCGGCTTAGCGGCGTCAATGCAGATGCACCCAAAGGTATTCAGTCCGTTGTTTGTCTCGATGATTGGCGTTGGTGAAAACACAGGCCGTCTAGATCAGGCTTTACTGCAATTAGCTGGATATTACGAACAAGAAGTTGAGACTCGCAAACGAATTAAGACTGCGATGCGTTACCCAACATTCGTGATCAGTTTTATCTTGATTGCAATGTTCATTCTTAACATCAAGGTTATTCCACAGTTCTCAAGCATGTTTGCGCGCTTTGGTGTCGACTTGCCGCTGCCTACTCGTATCTTGATTGGTATGTCTGAGTTCTTTGTGAATTACTGGGGCTTAATGCTTGGAGTGATCTTTGGTCTTATCTTCGCTTTTAAAGCTTGGGTGAAGACAGACAAAGGCTTGGAAAAGTGGGATCGATTACGCTTAAAAATGCCGGTCATTGGCGGGGTAGTGAATCGAGCACTGTTGTCACGCTTCTCGCGTACTTTTGCTTTGATGCTTAAAGCGGGTGTTCCACTGAACCAGTCGCTAGCGCTTTCGGCGGAAGCTTTAGATAACCGTTTTCTAGAGTTGCGAGTTCAAGCCATGAAATCGGCCATTGAAGCCGGTAGTACGGTTTCGTCGACCGCGATTAACAGCGAAATTTTCACACCGCTCGTGATACAAATGATCTCCGTCGGTGAAGAGACGGGTCGTATTGATGAGCTATTACTTGAAGTGGCTGATTTTTATGACCGCGAAGTCGATTACGATCTGAAAACCTTAACCGCCAGAATTGAACCCATTTTGTTAACCATCGTTGCAGGCATGGTGCTGATTTTGGCGCTAGGTATCTTCTTGCCGATGTGGGGAATGTTGGATGCGATCAAAGGCTAGTGAATGCTAAATAACCTACAACGCTCACGTTTTGTTATTTGGACAGTGGTTATTCTTTTTCTTATTGTCGGTGTGCTTTCGGCATTCAAAACGGTAGAAGAAGAAGCGACTAACACGGCATTTATCGTCGCGAGCAAGCGGATTTTAGAGCAAGCCAATTTGTTCAAACAGCAGTATTTGTTATCGGGTGCTGGGCAAGAAGAAGGCTCGGAACCCCCAAAGATCTACAGCAGAACTGGGTGGGTAATGCCTATCCAAGGTACGGAGCGAGACTGTAATTATTGGCTGGATCAATTATATCCTCAAGGGAGCATTTTAGGGCTAAGCTCTCCAAGAGTTGAAGATAAAAGTGACAACAGACACTTTCACTGTAGTTATCATTATACTGATAAATATCAGGTAGATATATTGCTTGAAAGAGAAAGGTTTAGTGTAAAAGCCAATATTTTGGCTTTGTGAAAATATTGACAGTTTTAGTATGGTTTTATACGTGCGCGAATGTATAATGCGCGTTAATAATTAGATGAGTAGGTAGAAAATGCTTAAGGATCAAAAGGGTTTCTCCCTTGTCGAATTAGTGATAGTGATCGTAGTTGTTGGTTTATTGGCGGTCGCTGCGTTGCCTCGTTTTCTTGATGTGACGGATGAAGCCAAGAAATCCAGTATTGAAGGTGTCGCTGGTGGCTTTGCAACGGCTGTTTTGTCAGCAAGAGCACAATGGGAAGCGGAAGCAAGGCCGTCAGAGAAGATAGGTGTTGAAACATACAATACTGTAAACTATGATGGTGTTGATTTTTGGTTAACAAGATCAAAAAACAGTAACAACGTCGAGACCGACTTTCGTGATGGCTATCCGTGGACTCTGAACAATAATTCGAGCACTGCTCCACAAGATATTTCAGATGAAACATGTTCTGAGTTGATGGAAAACTTGCTGCAAAATCCACCTAAAGTAGGTGCGGTTTCAGATGTCGCTAATGACTCAAATTACAAATATTCAGCGCAAGCGAATTCAGGTGATGCAACCTGTACTTACGTTCAATTAGAAGGTAGTACAGAACATGAATTTGTTTACGAAATTAAAACTGGTCGTGTGACCGTAACTTTGCAGTAAGTCTGCGTAAAATTAAACATAGAGAGAGCTAAACTATGAAAAGACAAGGCGGTTTCACCCTAATCGAACTAGTGGTTGTAATTGTTATTCTAGGTATTCTTGCTGTAACTGCGGCACCACGCTTCCTAAACCTGCAAGATGATGCTCGTGAGTCTTCACTCCAAGGTCTAAAAGGTGCAATTGATGGTGCTGCTGGTATTACTTACGGTAAAGCTGCTGTTGAGGGATTAGAAGCTATTTCTTCAGGACAAAACGTCGAAGGCATTGATATTGCCTTCGGTTACCCAACTGCAACATCTACAGGTATTGGAGCTGCTGTTGTTGGCCTAAATGATGACTGGGAAGACGTTACTAGTGGTGGTTCAGGTACTATCTCATTCAGCTTTTCTGGAGCAGATGTTGGTGAAGATGAGTGTATCGTTACTTATACTCAAGCAACAGGAACAACTGCTGATACAGCTGCATCTACATCAGTGACTCTTGGTGCTGGTTGTAATGGTAACTAAATAGCTTGCTACGGTAAGCTAGAGGTCGGCATTTGCCGGCCTTTTTTATTTTAGGAATAAACTAATAAATCTCTAATATTCACAATAGATATATTCATTGTTTTTATTCTATCTTGTAATGTAGAGCTGCGATTGAGCTACTTAGGATGTATATGGACATAAAGCCAAACAAAGGTTTCACTCTTGTTGAATTGATCGTAGTGATTCTTTTACTTGCTATTATTTCAGCGACAGCTATTAGCCGGTTTGGAGGTCGCCAAGTCTACGAATTGTATGCTCTTCAAGAACAGACATCTTCTGTCATCCGACAAATTCAGCTCAATCGAATGCAATCCAATATGGATATGTCTGTGTCAGGTGCTGAAAGCTTACGTTTAGTAGCTGCGAACAATTGTATCGGTTCGCAATCTGCTTGTGATAACACATCTGAAACAAGAAGTGATGTTATCGTTAGTGATGATTATAGTTTCGCGTCTGTACCTTCCTCTAATTACTCTTCGCCAATCGAATTCAGCCTTTTAGGTAATCCTGAAAATACCGCCTCATCTGGTGTTCAAATTACGATTTTATCCAATAATAGTTCAGACAGAGCTTGGGTTTGTGTTAACTCTCAAGGTTTTGTTTATCCAAGTAATCAGGTATGCCCATGAAGTACGTAAATAGTGGCTTTACTCTTATCGAGTCGATCATTGTTATTGTACTACTTGGTTTTGCAATGCTCGCATTTTCTACTTTTCTTGCACCACAATCTGCGCTTTCAGGGCAAGTAAATTATTCCAACCGAGCTTCGGCATTAGGTCAAAGTATTATGACCGATCTGTTAGCTCGAGATTACGGAACGGTGAGCTCAGGTACTCCAATTGAACTCGGCAGCACTTATACTAATTTTGATGTGGATTTGGTTGTTGCCAACGATACCCCAACTGCTTCGATGCAGAAATTTACCTTAACAATTACCGCAAGCAATAATCCTCCTATCACTTTAGTTGCTTATAAAGGGGAGTATTAATGAAAGGGAAAGGGTTTACGCTTATAGAGATGATTTTAGCTATTGTCATCTCAAGTATCGTTTTGCTTGGTGTCGCGAATTTTACTGAACTCGGTATGAGAAGCTATTTTGGCTCTGTAGAGCGCTTTCGGCTACAAACCGAAGCTAGGTTTGTACTGGAAAAGCTTTCGCGTGAAGTGAGGCATGCTGTACCTAATCTGTTTCCTGCTTCTGTAAGTAGCGGTTGCGTATCATTTTATCCAATTGTTGATTCGGGTTTTTACGCTACCTCGGGGGCAGACATTAACTTTCTAGTTAGTGATACTGGAGCGACAAGTAGTTCATTACAATCTATGTCATTGGTTATAAATCCGACTAGACCACATACGGATATCAACAACCTAAATAATGTATACCCTCTTGATAGTGTGGTTCCTCCGAGCGTATCTACTGCATACTTTTCTATTCCAAATGGAGCTAACACTCTTGTCAGTGAATCTGTAGGTAAAAGGCACTACATTTTTGACTCAAATAACCTTGTGGAGTATTGCCTTGCGAATAGTAATTTACTAACTCGTAATGGTGTCACAATAAGCGATCGAGTTATGAGTGAGAATAGCACTCTGAGTTATCAACCTGCGGATGTTCAGAGTAACGGTGTTGTTGAGTTGATTCTCGAGTTTGCAGAAAATAATGAGTCCACAGTGTTTGAACTAGATATACAGGTGATTAATGTCCCGTAAATCAACCCAAAAAGGTAGTGCGTTAGTCATTGTCATCTTTGTTATCGTGGTGCTTGGTTTCTTAGCGACAAGTTTGAGTCGAACGAGTTGGTCTGATAATGATTCAAACACTCGAGTTGTACTTGGCACACAAGCTTGGTTGCTCAGTCACTCTGTTAATGAATATGTTATGACTCAGTTTTATCCGGATCCTGATCCTCAGGCTTCTTCTGCTGTTGCTAGTGTTTGTAGCAGCAATGATCTCCAACCCGGAGGTGGGATTTTTACGGTAGCAAGCTCTATTGTTGATACGGCTTCGGTGAATTGCTCTCTTGAGCGAGTGCAGTGTTCCAATCGAGGAGAGCTTGATGGCTTTGTTTTCTATGTTCTAGAGTCTTCGGTAATTTGCGGTTCTGGTGTGAGCCAAGTGCAACGTAATCAAGAAGTGTGGGTGAAGGAGTCAATACGATGAAAGCATGTAGATATATTTTAGTTGCCTGTTTCTGCCTATTCCCTTTGATCGCGACAGCGTCGACTTGTAACGTAGATCCGAGCGGTGAATTTAAAATATCATTTAATATCAATTCCGCCCAGCTTGTTGAATCTGTGTTTGCAGAGCAAGAGCCCGGAAATAACCGCCCGGAATACACCATCTGGACCAATGATATTAATGAGCCTACGGTGGGAGATACGCCCTTTATTCGCGATCCTCGTTACATGGTTGGTGGGGGAGACTATAGTGTTCAACTGATTTATCAGCCGGGAGCGGGAAATGATGCCGGAACCGCAGACTACTACGTTGACGATGGGCAGGGTTTTACTTTTTTAGGCAATTACCCCGCAGACTTTAAAGGTATTCACCCGCAAAGCGTCGATATTAATAGTGGGGACAGTACTGAACTAGAATGTGACAGCTCGGATATCGAGCCACCGCCGGTTTATTCAAACGATGCTCAGTATGAATTTGGTATCGTTCAGTGCTCTGGTGGAGAATGTAAGATCCCACTGACTCAGTCTTATACCAACACGCCACTGGTGTTTGTGATGCCAACCATTGATTCAAGTGCCCCTGACGCGGATGCTCCTGCAACGTTAATGGTTACCGAGGTAAGCAAAACCGAAGCGACCATCAAGCAGATTAAGGCGCCAAAGAATGGCGGTGGTTCAGATTTAGATAGCCAACCGATAACAGAAGTCAGTTACCTTGCGATTGAGCCCGGTGTGGCCGATTTTAATGGCCATGAAGTCATAGCGGGTTATTTGAACACCGATGCAGCCAGTGCTAAATCAGGCTCAAATAGTAATGATAGAGTCCTTTATAGCGATTTTGGCGGAGCTGGCTTTTCTTCTAATCCGGTGGTATTGCATCAAATTCAAACTCGAAATAACAATGATAAATGGATGACCTCTGGCAAGGTTAGGCGAACCGATGAAACGTCATACATTGATTTGTTTTTGGAGCTAAGTGCTTCTCACCGCAGTAACGATGATTATGACGATGAGAAGATCGCGTTTTTAGCGACGTTAGCCACCAATACTAACCTTGATGTTGATGGTTTTAAGGTTCAATTTGCAAGAGGGTATGATACGCCAAGTCAAAGCGGTAATGACCCAATGTTGGATGGTTGTGAGGATAAGTATGCTACCACCTCTCTAACGAATATTGACGGGATCATAGCTAATAAACAAGAGAGGGCTGGTGGACACGGAGGCTGGCTACGTCGATGTAACATTAACACGAACCAAGTTAGCTTTGTTGTAGATGAGGACTTTAGAGACCGCACGCATATTCCGGAAGAAGTGGGTTACTTTGCGTTTGAGTTACCTGAGGTGGTTCCTGTTGCCAACGTGTGTAACTTGTTTCCCGAGCCCATTCAGAGTTGGACTGGTGTGAATAGCTCATTGACGGTTACCAGCCAGCAAACAAAATTTAGCGGCTGGTCTAATAACTATATTAATCAATCTTTAAAAAAGGTCTCTGAAGGCTATGAGCTCTTTAATGATAAATGGACAACAAAAGATGACTTTTTATTATTGGGTTTTGATGATGCGAGTGAGTTTTATCATATTTATAATTTTCCAGTGTGTGATGAACATCAATGTGATGTTGGTAATAATGATAGCCAACTTGAATTAAGAAAGATTAAAGGCAGTTACGTAACCTCTATTGCAGAAAAAAATCCATCAGAAAGTTTAACCATTACGGGCAAGGCTTCGGATATTTTGCAGAGCTGCGGAGCGGACTCAGAGATATGTTCTTACCAAATTAACGGTGAAACAATAGATGTTTTCATTGAGAGTAACTTGTCTAAGCTCGTTATCAACAAGCAGGGGAATGATTATAATCTAGTTCGAGTCGTCTTAGATGAAGACAGTTATATCTCAGATGTTAAAGTTAGTGGAGGGGCGGGTGTAGAACTGGTTTTTCCTGATAATTCCACGGTGACCTTTGATAATTATGAGCATGATGCAGGAGATTTGGTATATGCCTTTGAGGGCAACTCTCAAATAAATGTGATAACACGTATGAAGTTTAACTTGGCAGTTGATATACAATCTGACTTCGCTTATCCCATTATATACGCTCCTAAAGGTGAGGTCATATTTGACGTTGGGAACTCTACTTTCAAAGGATTTATTCTCGCAGATACTGTAGATTTAAATCAGACAGCTATTCATGGTGCCGTGACAGCGAGAGTCGCCGTGCTTGATAATGGTGTAACGATAATCAAACCTGATTATTCTTGTGAACCCCCAGTACAGCAAGGATTATTGATTGTAGAACCTCAACAATTATACAGCCTAACCTGTGAGCGAATTCCGGTTGAGTTTCGCCTAGAAGAGAATGGCGAATTGGTCGACTCTAATGAGCAGTTTGAAGCGACGGTAACCCCAACGGGAACGCGATGGTGTACGGGTGAAGCTAACAATGCGTGTGAAACTCCGGATTATACGTTTGATGGTGGCATTCGAACCTTGTATTTAGACTCTGATACGGTTGGTAGTTTCAGTGTTGGGGGAGTCTACGATTCAGAGCCCGCAACATCGACACAAGTTTTTTATGTGCCCTATAAGTTTGATACAAGCCCAAGCCAAATACATATGAATGCAGCTCAAGACTCTCAAGAGTTAGTGGTAGAGGTGACGGCTCAAGCTTGTGATCAAGGCGTTGTTAGCCCAGTAAATGGCTATACTAAAAACTTATCATTTGATGCTTCTAAAGATTACTTTCTTGAAATGCCTACCCCTGAAGATGGATCACTTGATGACTTCTCAGTTACAGATCTAAATTTTGATAATGGTGGTGCTACAACTGAAGTAAATTGGAGCAATGTTGGGCAAGTTAATGTAGTTATCAATGATCCTAGCTTTGATTGTTCTGAAATTGAAGGGTGTCCTATTTATGAACAGCCTGATTCCGCAAGTTCGGGGTTGGTTGGTAGCTTTGTTGTCAAATCTAAACCTTATGAGTTTGCTGTATGTACTGATAGCGATTCAAGTGGAACGAGTACAGAATCCAGTAGTAGTGGCTTTGTTGCAGCGGGGGAGAGCTTTGATGTGGACGTGAAACCCATGATTACCGGAGCTAATGTAAATTCCGTATGTTCAAATAATGTAGGTGTTCCTTCGAATTATTTTGTGTCTCAAGCTTCGATCAGTGTTTCCCATTATTTAGACACACCAAGTGAGGGTGTACTTGGCTATTTGATGCCCGACACGATATCTCCGAGTATTTCAATTAGTGATCAGTCAAATGGTGGGTACCAACTTGATGGGTTAACCTACTCAGAGGTAGGAAGTTTTGAATTGGTTGCAATTGAAACGGGTAACTTTTATAGCACCATTGCCCCTCCAAATGGTGATTCAGGTGTCACTGGGTCTAAAACTATCGGCCGTTTTTACCCTAAATACTTCATACAAGGCTCCCCAGAATGGAATGTCGCTAACCAAAATGATATTGCATACCTAAGTCAACCTTATGATTCTACAGTTCACCAAGTGTATCCAATGGCATCAGGTGAGAGCGATACGGATAATGCGCTCAATAACTACAGGTTCTTCAGCTCAGATCTGCAAGCTAGTTTTGGTATTTTGGATGATGCCAGTGTCGATAATGGCTTTTTATTGGATACTGGAGCAGGCACTTGGTCTGCTGATCGTAAGCATTGGTTGTTGAACGATAGTGCCGCTGTTCTTCAGCGAGTTACGGATTCAGATGACGTTAGCCGCAGAGATGCACCGTTTAATACTTCAGATGCTAACTCCACTATTACCCACTTTGGCTTGACTGTTGCAGGAGTTGATCCTGTTTCATTTACTGACTCTGATATTTTGACTGATTCTGTCGAGTTTCCGGTCCAGCCTCCAGCTCGTTATGGTCGAATGGTGCTAGATGATATTGGTGGCAATTCTGATACTACTCTAACTATTCCATTGCGCGCTGAGTTCTGGGATGGCAGCGAGTTTATTGTTAACGAGGATGATGACCGCAGTACCTTCAATGGGGCTAATACTTGTAAACAAGTTATTTGGCACAGTGAAGGGGCGGCAACCACTTTAGTTTCACTTAACGGTAGTGGAAATGTGGATGATGGAGAAGAAGAGGTCACAGCAAATCAAAATACGCCAGCAGGAACAGACGCGCCACGTGAGCAAGTTCGTCTGTGGTTAAGAATGGATGACTCAGAGCCAAACACTAGAACTGGTGAAAACCCTATTACCTGCTCAGGTAGCGATCAAGAGCAACCATGGCTGCGCTACAACTGGAGACAGTTAGGTGATGAAGATCCCTCCACCGTCGTCACATTTGGTATCTACCGTGGTAACGATCGTGTGATCTACCGAGGTGAAAGTGGCTTAACAGGTCAGTAATAATATAATTTTTGCCCCTTAAGTTAGGAATCTGTAAGAAATTGCGGGTTTCAGTCCATGTTTGCACTTCAATGCCTTGCCGTAACAGCAAGGCATTGGTACATTTAGTGCAATTTTTGTCTTCTAATTCTTGCAGGATGAGCGAAGAATATGTTTAAAAAACTTCGTGGCATGTTTTCAAACGACCTATCGATTGATTTAGGTACAGCCAATACCCTTATTTATGTAAAAGGCCAAGGCATTGTTCTTGATGAGCCTTCAGTTGTCGCTATTCGCCAAGATCGTGCGGGTTCTGCAAAGAGTGTCGCTGCTGTTGGCCACGCTGCTAAGCAAATGCTTGGTCGTACGCCTGGTAACATCTCAGCGATCCGTCCAATGAAAGACGGTGTAATTGCCGACTTTTACGTAACGGAAAAAATGCTTCAGCACTTCATCAAACAAGTGCATGACAACAGTGTGCTTAAACCAAGTCCTCGTGTTTTGGTTTGTGTACCTTGTGGTTCAACACAGGTTGAGCGTCGTGCTATCCGTGAATCAGCGTTAGGTGCTGGTGCTCGTGAGGTTTACCTAATCGATGAGCCTATGGCTGCTGCGATTGGTGCTGGCCTACGTGTCTCTGAGCCAACAGGTTCAATGGTTGTTGATATCGGTGGTGGTACTACTGAAGTTGCGGTTATCTCACTGAACGGTGTGGTTTACTCGTCTTCTGTTCGCATTGGTGGTGACCGTTTTGATGAAGCGATCATCAACTACGTTCGTCGTAACTACGGCAGCTTGATCGGTGAAGCGACAGCAGAGAAGATCAAACACGAAATCGGTTCAGCTTACCCTGGCGATGAAGTCAATGAGATCGAAGTACGTGGTCGTAACCTTGCTGAAGGTGTGCCTCGTAGCTTTAGCCTAAACTCAAACGAAATCCTTGAAGCACTTCAAGAACCTCTATCTGGCATCGTATCTGCAGTCATGGTTGCACTTGAACAGTGTCCACCAGAGCTGGCTTCTGATATCTCAGAAAACGGTATGGTACTAACAGGTGGTGGTGCACTGCTTAAAGACCTTGATCGCCTGTTAACAGAAGAAACAGGTATCCCTGTTGTTGTTGCAGAAGAGCCATTAACGTGTGTTGCTCTAGGTGGCGGTAAAGCTCTAGAGATGATCGACATGCACGGCGGCGATCTGTTCAGCGAAGAATAATATCTAGTGTTAGGCTCTTTTCTTATCTAGTTTTATGTAAAGAGCCTAGGACCTTGTCTATAGGATCAAATGTAGCTCTAGGACCAAATATAGAATGAAGCCAATTTTTGGTAGAGGTCCCTCTCTACAATTGCGCCTGTTTTTTGCTGTAATTTTATCAGCCAGCCTTATGCTGGCTGATAGTCGTTTAGATGCTTTCTCAAATGTTCGCTATCTATTAAACAGCATGGTTGCGCCTATTCAATATGCAGCCAACTTGCCTCGCACTATGTTCGATGGTGTTTACGACCGTTTTAGCACTCGCAAAGGGTTAATTGAATCTAACCATAATATTAAACGAGAAGTCTTGCGTCTGAAGAGCGAGCTGATTCTGCTTGAGCAATATCAAGAAGAAAACAAGCGCCTTCGTAAGCTGTTAGGCTCGCCGTTTATCCGTGATGAGAAGAAAGTCGTCACAGAAGTTATGGCGGTAGACACTTCACCATATCGCCATCAAGTCGTGATCGACAAAGGTCAGATTGATGGGGTGTATGAAGGTCAGCCGGTGATCAACGAAAAAGGCATTGTCGGCCAAGTCACTTTCGTTGCTGCTCATAATAGTCGTGTATTACTACTCACTGATGCAAACAATGCGATTCCTGTTCAGGTTATTCGTAATGACATCCGTGTGATTGCTTCGGGCAATGGCATGATTGATGAGATCCAGCTAGAGCACATTCCAACCAGTACCGATATACAAGAAGAAGATCTGTTGGTGACATCAGGTCTTGGTGGGGTATATCCAGAAGGTTATCCAGTCGCCTATGTTACGGCCGTTGATTACGACCCGAAACGTGAGTTCGCTGTGATTAAAGCAGAGCCTGTGGTTGAGTTCGATAAGCTCAGATACCTGCTGCTTGTATGGCCTGATGAAAACAAACAGATGCAAGCGGATCAATCGAGCATAGAACAAGCATTGTTAGAGGGCGAAGATGGCCAATAGCGTTTTGAGAAGCAAGGTAGTAATTTTCTGCTCATTTTTAATAGCACTGATTCTGCAGACGATCCCTTGGCCTGGTAGCTTAGATTTATTTAGACCATCTTGGTTACTGCTGGTTACGTGTTACTGGGTTTTGGCTCTACCGCATCGTGTTAACGTGGGTAGTGCTTTGATTTTAGGCTTATTGTGGGACCTTTTGATCGGCTCTACTCTGGGTATTCGAGGCATGATGATGGCAATAGTGATGTACATTATTGCGATGAACTTCCTCGTCATTCGTAACATGGCGTTATGGCAGCAAGCGATGATCATTGCCGCGTTAACGGTCTTGTTTGAGGTGTTGATCTTCTTTGGTGAATATTTGATCCAAGATGTTGTTTTCAATCCGTTATCGTTATGGAGCGCATTGATAAACTGTATACTTTGGCCTTGGATGTTTTTATTAATGAGACGCGTGCGTCGCCATTGGCATGTGAGGTAGCGTGACGATGGAAAAGAAACATTTAGTTTTGGCATCCGGCTCTCCACGCCGCAAAGAATTGCTATCTCAACTCGGTTATGAGTTTTCTGTCCTCGTAACCGATGTTGAAGAGTGTAAACACGCTCAAGAAACCGCCGAAGAATATGTTAAGCGACTATCTTTAGATAAAGCTTTAGCTGCGTTGTCTTTATTAAAAGATAACCCTTCTGAAAGGCAGCATGTCGTTCCTAGTTCTGATACTGTAGATAATGGCTCTGATATAGTCGTTCTTGGTTCTGATACCGTCGTTGTTAGTCAAGGGCAAGTGCTTGAGAAACCCACCGATTTTGCTGACTCTAAGCGCATGCTTACTCAGTTAGCGAATGAACGTCACCAAGTGATGACGGCGGTTTCTGTGGTTTCAGAAGAAAAACAAAGAACAGAAATCATTATTACCGACGTATGGTTTAAACCCCTCAGTGAAAAAGAAATAGAACAATACTGGCAAACAGGGGAGCCATGCGATAAAGCCGGTAGCTATGGGATCCAAGGTTTGGGCGGACGCTTTGTTACCCGAATTGAAGGTAGTTATTACGCCGTTGTCGGCTTACCTTTATTTGAAACGGACCAGCTACTGCAAGAATTCTTATAATTACTAATCTGAGGTGCACCATGAGTGCTGAATTGTTGCTGAACGTGACCCCGAGTGAAACTCGTGTGGCCATGATTGAAGGGGGGGCTCTTCAAGAGATCCATGTCGAACGAGATGCTCGACGCGGTATCGTAGGAAATATCTATAAAGGACGTGTAAGCCGTGTTCTTCCGGGAATGCAGGCGGCTTTTGTGGATATAGGCCTTGAAAAAGCAGCTTTTTTACACGCCTCTGATATTGTTCCACACACTGAATGTGTTGCTGAAAATGAAAAGAAGCAGTTTCAAGTTCGTGACATTTCAGAGCTTGTTCGTCAAGGGCAAGACATTGTGGTGCAAGTGGTCAAAGATCCTCTTGGAACTAAAGGTGCCCGCCTAACCACGGATATCACTCTACCGTCTCGTTATCTGGTGTTTATGCCGGGCGCAAGTCATGTCGGCGTTTCCCAACGAATCGACAGCGAGTCTGAGCGTAACCGTCTTAAAAAAGTCGTGTCTCGTTACTGTGACGAACACGGTGGCTTCATCATCCGTACTGCGGCTGAAGGCGCTGACTCGAATGAACTTGCACAAGATGCCGCTTTCTTGAAGCGACTTTGGCTAAAGGTTCTTGAGCGTCGTGGTAAACACAAAGCGCGCACTCGCTTGTATGGTGAACTTTGCCTAAGCCAACGTATCTTGCGTGATTTTGTCGGTACTGAGCTGAGTAAGATTCAGGTCGATTCTCGTCTAGAGTATGAAAACCTAAAAGAGTTTACCTCTGAATACGTGCCAGAGCTGACAGACAAGCTTGAGCTGTATGAAGGTGATAAACCTATCTTTGATATGTACGATACCGAGAACGAAATTCAGCGTTCATTGGATCGTAAAGTCGAATTAAAGTCTGGTGGATATTTGATTATTGACCAAACTGAAGCGATGACCACGGTTGATATCAACACTGGCGCGTTTGTTGGTCGCCGTAATCTAGAAGAGACGATTTTCAACACCAATGTAGAAGCGACTCAAGCGATTGCTCGTCAGCTGCGTCTACGTAACTTAGGTGGCATCATCATTATCGACTTTATTGATATGTTGTCTGAGGAACATCGTAAGCGAGTACTAACTTCTTTAGAGGCTGCGCTCGACAAAGACCGTGTGAAAACCAATATTAATGGCTTCACGCAGCTTGGGTTGGTTGAGATGACTCGTAAACGTACTCGTGAAAGTATTGAGCATATCCTATGTTCGAGCTGTCCTGCTTGTGAAGGCCGCGGCAGTGTGAAGACAGTTGAAACCGTTTGTTATGAAATTCTTCGAGAGATCACGCGAGTGAATCGTGCGTACGACGCCGATAAATTTGTGGTCTATGCGGCAGCTGCCGTAGCTGAGGCGTTAGAGGGCGATGAATCTCATGCGCTTGCGGAGCTTGAAGTCTTTATTGGTAAGCAAGTTAAAATCCAGGCTGAGCCTCTGTACATACAAGAGCAGTTTGATGTTGTTATGATGTAATGGAAATTTTGTGAGCTCAAGCGTTACTCTGATTCTACGTGCATGTTTATGGTTAGTGGTTACTCTCTTAGTAACGCTAGCCATTGCCGTTACTACACTGCGTGTAGCCTTGCCCAATTTAAACAAGTATCAATCTGAAATTGAGCTTTGGGTAAACCAACACTCCGGTTTTGATTTTTCGATTCAAGATGTGGGCGGTTTTTGGCGTAACACTCACCCCTCTATTGCTCTGCAAGGCGTTAAAGCCAGCCTTCCCAATGCGGAAGATGTGAGCTTTTCTGTCGAGCGTGTTGAAGTCGAGTTTGACTTGATTCAATCGGTCGTACAGATGCGCCCGGTTGTGGCCGAGTTGGTCATGAATCAAATGTATCTTGATATCCGCTCAATTGAGCTGTTTGCTGGGCAAAATGGCAAAGATGAGCCTAAAGATTCTGGCTCTTCCCAGCGAGCGATGCAAGAGCTCGATAATTTACTGCTAAAAACACTCGTCGATGTAACTGCAAAAGATTCTTCTATTCTTTATCACTCTGTTTCGGGTGAAGAACGTCAGCTCGATATAGAAACCTTAAAATGGCAAAACTCAGACAAACATCACCTTGCTGAAGGTGTGGTGAGTATCAAAGGTGCCAATCTAAACTCTCTGTCAGTGAGTGCTAACTTTATTGATGGTGGGTCACTGACTGATGTGACTGGTGAGTTTTATGTCAGTGCCGACAGCATTTCTGTTAAGCCATGGCTTACGCATTATATGCAGGCGGAATCCGGCATTGAAACGGGTACTGTGAGCTTGAATAGCTGGCTTACGCTGCGAAATAGCAAGCCAGTGAGCGCTTATGTTGAGGTTTTACCCTCAGAACTGGCGTGGAACGAAGATGGCGAGCATGACCTCATGCTTGAGTCCGGTGTCTTTAAGTTGTCGCCGACTGATGATGGTTGGCAAGTAAATGGTCACTCACTAAACCTTAGAACGGATGACACACCTTGGCCGGAACTCGACGTAGCGTTCAAGTGGAATCAAGGTCCATGGCAACTTAACATTTCTGAGCTGGATATTGCGACTATTACTCCGTTGATTAAGCTGCTGCCTGACTCTGAACAATCAACCAAAATGATTAACGTATTGGCGCCGGGCGGCTCTGTTTCTGATATTCGTGTTTCCATGGGTTCGGGAATTGACAGTTTACGTTATTCAGCCAGTTTTTCTGATCTTGCTATCGAGCAGTGGGAACTAGTCCCAGGCTTTAGCCAAGTGTCTGGTAGTGTGTTTGGTTCGGCCTCGGAAGCGAAAGCTAGCCTGCATGTTATTGACGATGTGTTCCCTTATGGTGACGTATTCCAAGCGCCTTTGAATATCAAACAAGGTCAGGTTGATATTGTTTGGCAGCAAGATGAAAACGGCTGGAAGCTGTGGTCAGACAAAATCACAGCTGCCACCCCCGATTTACAAGTACTAGGCGCATTCCGCTTAGACTTCCCAAAAGATGCGAGCCCGTTTTTATCCTTCTACGGCGAAGCGGACGCTTACAATGTCGGTGAAACATGGCGCTACTTACCTACACTGGCTCTTGGGCAAGATCTAACAGACTACCTTTCAACTGCGATTCAAGCCGGTAAAGCGGATACCGTAAAACTGTTGTGGCATGGTGATTTGTCTCAATACCCATACACTAACCACGATGGTATTTTCCAGGTTTGGGTTGGCTTAGAAGATGCGAAATTCAGCTTTGATACCGCGTGGCCACTGATTACTGATCTTCAGCTTGATCTGTTGTTTGAAAATGATGCGATGCATCTGGATTCTCGCTCAGCTCAACTGATGGATGTGACGGCAGATCGAATCACAGGACGCATTCCTTATTTAGGGGAAGGCGGCCATATTGAAATTGAAGCTAAAGCGACGGCGTCTGGCAACGCAGTACGCGATTACATGACGTCTTCGCCACTGGTGGGCTCGGTAGGCGCAGCCTTAACCGCACTTCAAGTGAGTGGTGATGTCTCTTCTGAGTTCCAGCTGAATATTCCGTTTGATTCTGAAAAAGAAGCAAGAGCATGGGGTTACGCCGACTTAAGTGGCAACCATGTTGAGATTGAAGCGCCGCCAATGGTGCTCGAGAACACCACGGGTCGAATTGAATTTGATAATGACGTAGTGACGGCAAATGGCCTCGCTGCGGATCTTCTTAACCAAGGTATCTCGCTTGATTTTAAGGGCCTTAATGATGGTCCTGGCTATGCAGTTGATATTGATGTGTTAGGTGATTGGGACGTCAAGCCTCTAGAACCTTACATCGGGGAGCAATGGTTAAGCCGCTTATCAGGTCATGCGCAATGGCAAAGCCAGATTGATATCCAGCTGAATGATATCGGCTTTACCTACCAACTAGACTTACAGTCAGACCTAAAATACTTGGCGAGTGATTACCCATATCCATTGGCGAAAAAATCACTAGAAAGTGGCTCTGCAAGGCTACAGGCATCGGGTAACCAAGAGACGATTACCGCGCGCCTGCAATTGCCAAACACCAAGTACCAAGCTGAGATTGATATCACAGGCGACGTGCCTGAGTTAACGGCGACCAACTTAGTGCTTGGTCGCGGTGGCTACAAAATTAGCCCGGTGGTGGGCCATCACGCCCTGATTCGTACAGACAAATTCAATGCCGATGATTGGTTATCGGTTGTAATGGAACCGGTAAAGCCTTCAACGGCTGTACTTAGTCAAATGAACACGCCAACCATACCTGCGCCAAGCCGTATTACCTTTGAGAGTAAAGAGCTGATCTTGGGTGGTATCTCTTGGAATGACGTCGATTTTAGTGCTAGTAAGAACAAACAGGCGTGGCAAATGGAAGTGTCTAGCCAAGAGCTAGAAGGGGATATTAACTACCTGCCTCCTTATGATTTGACAGTTTCACTGGATCGTCTGCATCTGTTTGTTCCTGAGTGGAGTGATAAGAACAACCAAGATCAGCAACTGCTGCAACGTAAAGAACAAGCTGCGCCATTGATATCCAAATTGGATAGAGAGATCCACGATGCGATGCCAAACCTGACCCTGACGCTGAACGACTTTTGGCTGCAAGGCTACAAGGTGGGTAAGGTCGATGTTGAAATGACGAGGAACGAAGATCGTATCGAGTGGAACAAAATCCAGGTGCGAAGCGGCGGTAACAAAGCGGATGTGAGTGGCTGGTGGGAACTGCAAGGTGACAAGAGTCATTCATCGTTAACCGTTGATGTTGAAGGTGAAAACAACAGCGAGCTCATGGAGCGCTTTGGTATTACTTCCGGGATTCAAAAAGCGCCATTCGCGTTGGAAGGTCAACTAAATTGGGATGGTTCGCCTTGGGGAATCAAAATGGATACCCTTGATGGCAACGTTAAAACCAAGTTTGGTAAAGGCATTATCTCGGATGTGAGCGGCGCAGCTCGATTACTTGGCCTGTTTAGCCTAGATTCGATCATCCGTAAGATGCAGCTCGATTTCTCAGATGTGTTTGATAAAGGTATGGCCTTCAACAGCATCACCGGAACGGGCGAGATTCAAAATGGTATCTTCCTGACCAATGATCTGAACATGGATGCGGTCGCAGGTGAGATGAAAATCAAAGGTATCGCTAACCTCAACACGCGTCAGGTTGATGCTGAGGTGAACTTTACCCCAGATATTACCTCGGGTATTCCCGTATTAACGGCCTTTGCGGTAACCCCTCAAACGGCGCTGTACGTATTGGCGGTGACCACGGTTATCTCGCCAGTTGTGGAAGTCTTTACCCAAGTAAATTATTCGGTGAAAGGACCATTGGATTCACCAACGGTGAGCGAACTTTCTCGTAGCTCTGGCGAGTTTCAGCTGCCAGAGAAGCTGAGAAAATTAGCCGAATAGGCCTTAAATTAGCCGAAAAGACCTTATGCCCGAGTCAGCGAATATACGGTGAAATGCTGATTTCTGAATCATAATGAATGGAGGAGCGATACACATGGATTGTGTTGGGTTGATTCAAATGACATCTGGCCCCAGCCCTGAATTGAACTTTGAGTACCTTGCTCAAGAAGTTGCAAAGTGCAAAGAGTTGGGGGCTAAGTGGGTTGTTTGCCCTGAAAACGCGTTAGTTTTTGGCAGTCAAGCCGACTATCACCAGTGTGCTGAGCCTTTTAATGATGGCCCACTGCAAAAGAAAATCTCTGAGCTAGCAAAGCTTCACAGAATTTGGATCGTCATTGGCAGTATGCCGATAAGCACAACTAACGGAGTGACGACCACCACCTTGGTGATTGATGATTTTGGTTGCCTCGTTGCTCATTACGACAAGCTACACATGTTTGATGTGGATGTCGCTGACGCCCATAAGTGCTATCGAGAGTCGGATATTTTCACTCCGGGCAACTAAGTTGTGACAGCGGAAACGCCTTTTGGTCGCTTAGGTTTGAGTATTTGTTATGATGTGCGCTTTCCACACTTGTATTCAGAGTTACGTAAGCAAGGGGCACAAATCATTGTGGTGCCTGCGGCTTTTACAGCGGTAACGGGTCAAGCGCACTGGGAAGTACTATTAAGATGCCGCGCGGTTGAAACACAGTCGTGGATTGTCGCGGTAGGTCAAGGCGGAAAACACCCTTGCCAAAGAGAAACATGGGGACACTCAATGGTGGTTGATCCATGGGGACGAGTGGTCGCACAGTTAGACCAAGATCCTAAAAGTATGGTGGTTGAGATAGACACATCCAGTTGCGAGTCCATTAGGCAAAATATGCCCATCGCGCAACACTCTCGATTTACCAATCAATTTTAATTACAAACAAGAGCCATCTATGAGCATTAATCAAATTGAAGAAGCGCTACTGAACCCGACAGGGCTTACGGAGCAAAATATCGCAGATACATTGGCGAGTATTGCTACCCGCCAAATTGATTATGCTGATATCTACTTTCAGTCAAGCTGGCACGAATCTTTAGTGCTAGAAGACAGCATTATTAAAGACGGCTCTTTCAATATCGATTGCGGTGTTGGCGTTCGTGCAGTATCTGGTGAAAAGACTGGTTTTGCTTACTCTGACCAAATCCAATTGGATGGTCTTAAGCAGAGCGCAATTGCGGCTCGTGGTATTGCTAAACAAGGTCAAAACGGCAAGGTTCAAGCGTTCAAACGCAACTCTAATCAAGCTTACTATGATGCAGTTAACCCGCTTGCGAGTTGGGAAAAACAGCAGAAAACAGAATTACTAAAATCATTAGATGCTTACATTCGCACTAAAGAGCCGATGGTGACTGAAGTATCGGTGAGTTTAAGTGGTGTGCATGAGCAGATGCTGGTTGCTGCGACTGATGGCACTTACGCTGGTGATATTCGTCCGCTGGTTCGCTTGTCTATTAGCGTACTTGCACAGAAGGGTGATCGTCGTGAGCGTGGTAGCGCTGGTGGTGGTGGCCGTTTTGGTTACGACTTCTTCTTAAGTGATGACAAAGGCACTCAAGTTGCTTACCAATTTGCGGATGAAGCGATTCGCCAAGCATTAGTTAACCTTGAAGCGGTTGCAGCGCCTGCTGGTGCCATGCCTGTGGTTCTTGGTTCTGGTTGGCCGGGCGTTCTGCTGCATGAAGCGGTAGGCCACGGTTTAGAAGGCGACTTCAACCGTAAAGAGTCGTCAGTATTCTCTGGCAAAGTTGGTGAGCAAGTAACTTCAAGCCTATGTACGATTGTCGATGACGGTACATTAACGGATCTACGCGGTTCATTGAACGTCGATGATGAAGGTGTTAACGGTCAGTACAATACGTTAATCGAAAACGGCATCCTAAAAGGTTACATGCAAGATAAGCTGAACGCTCGTCTAATGGGTGTAGCACCGACAGGTAATGGTCGTCGTGAGTCATACGCGCATCTTCCAATGCCACGTATGACGAATACATACATGCTACCGGGCGAACACACACCGGAAGAGATCATCGCGACGGTTGAGAAAGGTATCTACGCACCGAACTTCGGTGGCGGTCAGGTCGATATCACATCAGGTAAGTTCGTATTCTCAGCGTCTGAAGCGTACATGATTGAAAACGGTAAGATCACTCACCCAGTGAAAGGCGCGACGCTAATCGGTTCTGGTATCGAAGCGATGCAGCAGGTGTCTATGGTGGGTAACGACCTAAGCATCGACCGTGGTGTGGGTGTGTGTGGTAAGGCTGGTCAAAGTGTGCCAGTGGGTGTTGGTCAACCAACATTGAAACTAGACTCGCTAACCGTTGGTGGTACTGAGTAATTCAGACTAACCTCTGCCGACTTACTTCAAAATATTAAATTGAAAAGCGCCTCCAATGTGAGGCGCTTTTTGTTTTTAGATTACTGATTCAGTGAGCGTATAGAGTCACTACATGTTCTCTTCCGCAAACTCAGCTAGTCGGCTACGCACCACACCATTGAGGTGGATGTTGGCACTGCCTTCGAAGTTTTTAAAACGCTCAACCATGTAGGTTAAGCCTGAAGTCACAGGGGTTAGGTAAGAAGAATCTATCTGCGCTAAGTTACCTGAGCAGACGATCTTAGTACCTTCACCACAACGGGTGATGATGGTTTTTATCTGTGAAGCGGTGAGGTTCTGACACTCATCCAAAAGCACAAAGGCATTTTGAATCGAGCGGCCACGCATGAAGTTGATTGATTTGAACTGGATATTGGCTTTGTCACAGATGTACTTCATCGAGCCTTCTGTACAGTGGTCGTTCTTGTGCAGCGCTTCCAGTGTATCGGTCACTGCGGCTAACCAAGGCAACATTTTCTCTTCCTCTGTACCCGGAAGGAAACCTATCGATTCACCAATATCAGGGGTGTTGCGGGTTACGATGATCTTATCGAATTGCTTACGTTCAATGGTTTGTTCAAGTGCAGCAGCCATAGCAAGCAGTGTCTTACCACTACCTGCGGCGCCAGTGAGAATCACAAGATCAATATCAGGGTCGAGCAGCGCATCAATCGCCATGCCTTGATAGACGTTCTTTGGTGTGATGTCCCATGCTCTGCGATTCATCAATCTTTCGCGGCTGAGGTCTCTCAGGGTAATGCTTTCCGGCTCAATCTCCTCGACTCGAGCGGCAAAGTCACTTTCTTCGTCAATCACATATTGGTTGAGGAAGGTTGGCTCGAACGGCGCTCTTGCTAAGGTGTGCAGCGTCTTGCCGCCTAAACTTCTGCTCTCGACATTATCGATACCATCCCAAAATGAGCCTTCCAGTTGTTGGAAGCCTTTGGTGAGGTATTGGATATCATCAATCAGTTGGTCAGTTTGATAGTCTTCAACAAAACGTACACCGGCGCCTTTTGCTCGTAAACGCATATTGATGTCTTTGGTGATGAGAACCACTTCGCGTGGTGCGCGTTTATTTTGAAGATAGAGGACAGCGTTGAGGATTCGGTTATCGCCCGCCTTGTCATCGGCAAAGGCTTTGATGCTTTCTTGAAGTTCGTAGTCAGCGAGTATTGAAATACTGCCAGATGCATTTATGTCTTTAGAAAAAGGGATGCCTTCCGATATTTGGTCTGGTGTGGCTTCCCTGAACAGGTCTTCGAGCGTTCGAATCGCAATTCTCGCATCTCGAGCAACGTCTCTTTTACTGTCTTTGATTCTGTCGAGTTCTTCTAGCACTGTCATGGGGATAACGACATCGTGCTCTTGGAAAGAAAATATAGCGAAGGGTTCGTGAAGTAGGATATTGGTGTCTAAAACAAATAGCTTCCGGTTGGTCTCGCCCATAGCATCTCCTTGCCGACGTGCGGCTTGCCTTGCATTCATTGAACGTAGATAAAGCTCATATAAAGATTAGTATCTGATTCTGGTGATAGTCAACTACTCACCTAAACTTCATCTAGAGGAACAGCACCATATCGTTACGAGTGAATATGGTGTATTCGTTTGAGAGCAGCAATCTGCTACCTATAGATTAACCATGAATTTTTGACAGTTTGATTGCACTGGCGAAAACAGAAAAAAAGCATGAAATCATCTCCTTTAGGCGTGACCTAAATCACAGCATCGAGTAAGATTAGCGACCTTTTTCTGCACCATTTTCTCGAGATATTTATTATTGAGAGCGCACTTAAAAAGTGGCTGCAAACTAGACATTTTTGGCTATATTTTTAGTTCAGGAGCGATAATGTTCTTGTTTAAAACTGCAGTTAAGAAGACCAAATTCCAACTATAAGATTGAGGTAGTCGATTCATGACATTTGCTTTGGGGCAACGCTGGATAAGCGATACGGAGAGCGATTTAGGTTTAGGTACCGTTGTAGCAATGGATGCTCGCACAGTGACACTAATGTTTGCAGCGTCAGAAGAAAACCGTGTTTATGCACGTACTGATGCTCCCGTAACCCGAGTAACGTTTAATGTAGGCGATGTCATCGAATGCCAAGAAGGTTGGTCTCTGTCTGTCGAAGAAGTTATCGAAGACAAAGGGCTGCTAACCTACTTAGGTACTCGCGAAGATACCCAAGAAACAGAAGTCACTCTGCGTGAAATCTTCTTAAGCAACCAGATCCGCTTTAACAAGCCACAAGATAAGCTATACGCAGGTCAAATCGACCGTATGGATAACTTTGTGTTGCGTTACCGTGCGCTAAGCAACCAGTACCAACAACACAAGAGCCCGATGCGTGGCTTGTGTGGTATGCGTGCTGGCTTGATCCCTCATCAGCTATACATCGCTCATGAAGTGGGTCGTCGTCACGCTCCGCGCGTTTTACTGGCTGATGAAGTGGGCCTAGGTAAAACCATCGAAGCGGGCATGATCATCCACCAACAGGTGCTGTCTGGCCGTGCTGAACGCATTCTGATTGTGGTTCCTGAAACTCTACAACACCAATGGTTAGTAGAGATGATGCGCCGTTTCAACCTGCATTTTTCTATCTTCGATGAAGAGCGTTGTATTGAAGCGTTTGCTGAATCAGACAACCCGTTTGATACCCAGCAGTACGTTCTGTGTTCTTTGGACTTCCTACGTAAGAGCCGTAAGCGCTACGAGCAAGCACTTGAAGGCGAGTGGGACTTGTTGGTTGTCGATGAAGCGCACCACCTTGAGTGGAGCCAAGACAAACCAAGCCGTGAATACCAAGTGGTTGAAGGCTTAGCGGAAAATACGTCTGGTGTGCTACTACTAACAGCAACGCCTGAACAGCTTGGTCGTGAGAGCCACTTTGCACGTCTGCGTCTGCTTGATCCTGATCGCTTCTACGATTACGAAGCATTCGTTGAAGAAGAAGACCAATACGCACCGGTTGCTGATGCAGTAACGGCTCTGTTCTCTGGAGTGAAGCTTGAAAACAGCGCGAAGAACCAGATTACGGAACTGCTTTCTGAGCAAGATGTTGAGCCTCTATTCCGCGTTATCGAAGGTGATAGCAGCGAAGAAGAGCAAGCGTTAGCTCGCCAAGAATTGATTGATAACCTTATGGATCGCCATGGTACTGGCCGTGTTCTTTTCAGAAACACACGTGCTGCAATCAAAGGCTTCCCTAAGCGTAATGTAAACCTACTGCCGATGGAGATTCCAACGCAGTACACAACCTCAATGCGTGTATCTGGCATGATCGGTGGCAAAATGGCTCCCGAAGCTCGTGCAATGAAGATGCTGTATCCAGAAGAGATCTTCCAAGAGTTTGAAGGTGAAGATTCAAGCTGGTGGCAGTTCGACTCACGCGTTAACTGGTTGATTGAAAAGATCCAAGACAAGCGCAGCGAGAAAATCCTAGTGATCGCATCACGTGCAAGTACGGCGCTTCAATTAGAGCAAGCACTGCGTGAGCGTGAAGGTGTGCGTGCAACCGTATTCCACGAAGGCATGTCGATCCTTGAACGTGATAAAGCTGCGGCTTACTTTGCTCAAGAAGAGGGCGGCGCTCAGGTTCTTATCTGTAGTGAAATCGGCTCTGAAGGTCGTAACTTCCAGTTCGCTAACCAACTTGTGATGTTCGATCTTCCATTCAACCCAGACTTGCTTGAGCAACGTATTGGCCGTTTGGACCGTATCGGTCAGCTGCGTGATATCGACATTCATGTTCCTTACCTAAAAGGCACATCACAGGCGATCCTTGCGCGTTGGTTCGATGAAGGTCTGAATGCATTTGCGGAAACTTGTCCAACGGGTCGCACGGTTTACGATAAGTACTCAGATGTTCTTATCGAGATGCTGGCTTCTGGTAACACTGAGCAACTTGATGAAGTGATTGAAGAGTCTGCCAAGCTAAATCAAAGCCTGAAATCAGATCTAGAAAAAGGCCGTGATCGCCTATTAGAAATGCACTCAAACGGCGGCGACAAAGCGCATGAAATTGCAGAGAAGATTGCCTCGACTGACGGCGACACTAACCTAGTAACGTTTGCACTAAGCCTGTTCGATACGATTGGCTTGAACCAAGACGACAAGGGTGAGAATGCTCTGGTTGTAACGCCGTCTGAGCACATGATGGTGCCAAGCTACCCAGGCTTACCATACGAAGGCGCAACCATCACGTTTGATCGTGATACAGCCCTTTCTCGTGAAGACATGAACTTCATCAGCTGGGAGCACCCAATGATTCAAGGCGGTATTGATCTGCTACTGAGTGAAGATGTGGGTGCATCAGCGGTATCACTACTGAAAAACAAAGCGCTGCCAGTGGGTACTATCCTGCTTGAGCTGGTTTACCTTGTGGATGCGCAAGCGCCGAAACGCAGCGGTATCAGCCAGTTCTTGCCTAAGACGCCAATTCGTTTGATGATGGATGGCCGTGGTAATGACTTATCAGCTCAGGTTGAGTTCGACAGCTTTAACCGTCAATTAAGCCCTGTAAACCGTCACCTAGCGAGCAAGCTAGTTAACTCGGTACAAGGTGAAATTCACAAGCTAATCGAAGCGGGTGAGACGCACGTACTTCCTAAAGTGGAAGAAGTGCGTGAACAAGCTCAACGAGATATGCAGACTAACCTGAACGGTGAATTAGAGCGTCTACAAGCGCTTAAAGCGGTGAACCCGAATATTCGTGATGAAGAGCTTGAGGTTATCGAAGCTCAAATCAATGAACTGACAGGTTACATCAGCAAAGCTCAGGTTCAGCTAGATTCATTACGCTTGATTGTGGTTTCTCACAACTAGTTTGAAGTAGCGAAATGCTTCAACGAAATAAGGCCTTCATTACGAAGGCCTTATTGTTATCTAGCGTTTGAAAGATGTATTGGTTGTTGAAAGGTGTATTGACTGAGGAATTACATCAACCACTTCCACCAAACAAATACCGCTAGGAAACCAAATAGGTAAACCAGACCCGCTACAGACAACCATTTTAGTTTGGTGCCAATCGCTAGAGCTTCAGGAAGCTTGGCTTTGTTTACCAAAATGAAGTTAAGCAGAGCGAAGAACGGTGTCGTTGCAAACGCAAGTACCATCGCAAAATCCAACATTGGCATCAGCGCAGCACTAAAGAACATCACAATCGCCAAGGCCGCGATAGAGACAATGATGATCCAGCCTTGCAGCATGCGTGGGCTCGACTCTTTTTTAAATAATAGTCGCTGTGATTCAGCAAGTACGCGTGAGTAGCCATCGATAACGGTAATGGTGCTGCCAAAGATACAGAAGAAAGCGACGATGGCGATCAGTGGACGAGACCATTCACCAATCGTAGAAGCATAAATACCGACTAACTGGTGAGTAAAGCCAACACCAGAGCGAGACAGTTCAACCCCCGAGCCGTGAAGTACCAGAGCGCCTAACGCAACGAACACTAGTGCAAGTAGTGCAGTACCAATGTAGCCAACATTGAAATCGAATAGCGCTGATTGAGCCGTGACTTCTTGTTTCTCTTTTTGGCTCTTTAGCCACATAGAGGTGATGCTGGATATCTCGATAGGCGCAGGCATCCAACCCATAGTCACCACGATAAAGCCAATAGCAGCCAATGACCAAGGCGACGGTGGAACAAAAGCAGCATCCGGTTCAACTGGAGAGCCGATAGCAATGGCGACTGCAGCTAAGGTTGTGATGGTCAGGATCGCCATGATCGCTTTGGACAGCGTATCAAGCGCGCGATAATGGCCAGCAAACAGAATGATCAAGCAGGTCGCTAAAACGATCATGCACAATGTGCTGGTGGCCAATTCGAAAGGAATAAAGTAACTGAGTAGGCTTGCACTAAATAACAGTAGTGCTGCAGTATTTACCACGGCGGAAATTGCGCTCAATATCGAAAAGATTACAAGGTAAGGTCTGCCAAGGTTAGAGTAACCTTCAACCAAGCTTTGTCCTGTGCCAAGAGTATATTGGATACCGGCTCTAAAGAATGGGTATTTAAATATGTTTACCAGGATAATAAGTGCGGCGAGCTGCCAGCCATAAATCGCACCAGCTTTGGTCGAGGCAACTAAATGTGAGCCACCTACAGCTGCTGCGGCCATCATAATGCCTGGGCCAAGAGACTTGATTAAACTTGATAGGGGAGCAGAGGTTTGTGTTTTTTCGGTGGTTGTTTTAACCGTACTTTCCATCATTTTTCCTTTGATGCTGACTTCTTATTTTCCGTTACCCTATCAATACCATGTTTTGTAAAGCCGTCAACTTTTATGTACGAAAATATTGAAAATTGTATTTATTTATAAACGAATCAACCGTGAATTATTTTTTCACTAGCAATTAAGAGGCTTCAATGGCGTTAGAACAGTACACACCACCACGTGAACCGTGGATTGATATTGTTTATCAAGATGACGATATTCTTGTGGTGAACAAGCCTGCAGGCCTGCTTTCTGTTCCGGGTAGGTTACCTGAGCATTACGACAGTATGTGGAGTCGCTTGGTTGTCGAATTTCCAGAGATTCAAGTCGTGCATCGATTAGACATGTCGACATCGGGCTTGATGCTGCTCGCTAAACACAAACAAGCTGAGCGTCATTTGAAGAAGCAATTTCAATATCGACTGACACACAAACTCTATTACGCCCGAGTATGGGGTTCAGTAGAAGAAGCTGAAGGTTTGATTGACCTCCCTCTTATTTGCGATTGGCCAAACCGGCCGAAGCAGAAAGTGTGTTTCGAGGATGGAAAACCCTCTCAGACTCGTTATATCGTCGAACAACAAGAGCCTCAAACCACACTGTTGAAGTTACTTCCTATTACGGGTCGTTCCCATCAGTTACGCGTGCACTGCATGGCGCTAGGGAATCCAATTGTAGGCGACGAGTTTTACGCAACATCAGAAGCATTTGAATACAGTGATAGGTTGGCTTTGCATGCGTGTGAGCTGAGCTTTTATCATCCAGCGAATAATCAATTGTTTAAAGCCTTTGTTCCCTGTGACTTTTATCCTCAAGCATCCCCACAAATCGAACAGCACTTTGAAATTGCGCTTGAGCTTCCAGACTACAGTAAGCTAAAAGCTTAGAATGGACTGATTCATAGATCTAACCAAGGAAGAAGAATGCCAACGCTGAATGTTGTGTTTCTCGATAGAGCGACTATCCCATCTCAAATTCATTTAAAGCCTCTGAGCTTTGAGCATGAATGGGTAGAGTATGATTTCACAGCTCCTGAGCAAGTATCAGAGCGAGTTGAAGAAGCTGATGTGGTGATCACTAACAAGGTAGTGCTCAATGAGTCGAATCTCGCTGGTGCGAAAAAACTCAAGTTGATCGCGGTTTCAGCGACCGGTGTCAATAATGTCGATGTGGAATACTGCAAATCTAAAAACATTGCAGTGACAAACGTGCAAGGCTATGCGATTCAATCGGTTCCTGAACATGTCATCGCAATGCTGTTTGCACTTAAACGAAACCTTGTTGGTTATCATAAAGACATTGAGGCGGGCGAGTGGCAAAAGGACAAGCAGTTCTGCTTCTTTACTCATCCGATTCAAGATGTGGCTGGCAGCACACTGGGGTTGATGGGGAGTGGCAGCTTAGGTCAAGCCACCGCAATGTTAGCCAAAGCGATTGGTATGAAGGTGATGTTTGCCGAGCGAAAAGGAGCAGAGTCTTGTCGAGAAGGGTATCTACCTTTTGATACGGTATTGAAGCAAGCGGATGCGATCAGTCTACATTGCCCATTGACTGATGCGACCCAAAATCTGATTTCAGAGCGAGAGCTCACAATGATGAAATCGAGCGCGGTATTAATTAATGCCGGGCGCGGAGGTCTAGTAGATGAACAAGCCCTAGTTGAGGCTTTGAAAAAACATGAGATTGCAGGCGCAGGTATGGATGTGTTTACACAAGAGCCAGCCGACAACTCAAATCCACTATTGGCTAATAGCCACTTACCGAACTTATTACTCACTCCACATGTGGCGTGGGGCAGCGACAGCTCGATTCAAAAACTGTCTGATATCTTAATCGATAATATTGATGGGTTTGTTGAGGGTAATCCGCAGAACTTAGTGAGTTGATTAAAGAATTAAATGGTGCGAACGCAAAACAAAAAAGGTTGGCTTTTAGGCCAACCTTTTTAGATCGTTGTGTCGATTAAGTGATTTAGCCTTGCGGCTTAACTACCAATACATTGATTGGTGAGTTCTGTACCACTTTGCTTGCAACAGAACCAAGCACAACTTTGTCGATTTTCGAACGCTTATGGCTAGGCATCACGATAAGGTCAGCGCCCAGTTTTTCTGCGTAATCTAGAATCGTTGTGTAAGTCTTGCCTTCGGCAACGTGAACTTTATACACCACTTCATCGTCAATGTGCTTGTCAGCAAACTCTTTGAGCTGATTTTTCACATCAAGCTTCATTTGGTTCGCTGCATCTTTCGGGAAGTAAGACGCAACCATCGACATGTGAATGCCTGGTAGGACGTTCAGAATGTGGACTTCAGCATTGCTGTGTTTCGCGTGCCATACCGCTAGCTCGACTGCTTTATCAGAAAAGCCTTTGTCGTTAAGATCAACGGGAACAAGGATTTGTCTATACATGTATTCGTCTCTTTTTAATCAGCGCTAAGCTTTCACTTAGCACTGTAATTATCCTTTCCATGTAATAAAGCCAAATAGCGCTAAGCACTACTCAGCCTTATCCATTACGCGCTAATCTCATCCTTACGAGCACGTCTTCTTTGGTTCATCGCTAAACCAATCAAAATGATCAGAGCTGGTAAGAATACCCACTCTTTCATTGGTCGATCTGCATCTTGGATAACGGATTTGATTTCCCAATCGAAATCAATACCAGCCGCTTCTGCTGGGCTACCGAACTCAACCATATCAACAATCATCTTGCCTTCTGATTCAGTCAGCATTAGACCCATAGAGGCAATACGATCTTCACTTGAGGTCGCAGAATCTTCAAACGGCAGGCGAACTGTCTGTTCAGAATAGTCACCTTCTAAGTTTTCGCCACCCACTCTAAGTTCAAGTGATTGTCCCACATCCAGCTTTTCCGTGATTTGAGCAATCTCAACTCCAGGTGAAAGAACTTTCTCTGGGTAAATCATGTCCCACCAGAAGCCAGGGCGGAAGAAAGTGAAGGTTAATGCAATAAGCAGCACCGTTTCCCACCACTTGTTCTTGGTGAACCACCAACCTTGTGTTGCAGCTGCGAAGATAAGTACCGCAGTCACAGATGAGAAAATCGTTAGTGCTAAGTGCCACCAAGAATCAATGCCCATCAGTAGTAGTTGAGTATTGAAGATGAACATGAAAGGTAGAATTGCGGTACGGATATCATAGGTAAAACCTTGAATACCTGTACGAATTGGGTCGGATTTCGCAATCGCGGCGGCCGCAAAGGCTGCCAGACCTACCGGAGGTGTGTCATCTGCAAGAATACCGAAGTAGAACACGAATAAGTGAACCGCAATCAATGGAATGATCAAGCCGTGCGCAGCGCCTAGGGTCACGATTACCGGAGCCATCAGCGTTGATACAACGATGTAGTTCGCCGTTGTTGGCAAGCCCATACCTAAGATCAAGCTGATTACTGCAGTGAATAGCAACATAAGAATGATGCTACCGCCTGAGATAAACTCAACGAAGTCCGTCATTACTAGACCGATACCCGTTAGAGTCACCACGCCTACAACCGTACCTGCAGCCGCTGTCGCCACACCGATACCGATCATGTTACGCGCGCCTGAAACCAAGCTCTCTGCGAGATCAACGAAGCCAGCTTTAGTTTGCTCTGCAAGATCGTCTGATTTGTTCATCAGAGTCATTAACGGACGCTGAGTGATCAGAATGAAGATCATGAACACGGTCGCCCAGAATGCCGACAGACCTGGAGAGAAACGTTCAACTGTTAAACACCAAACAAGCACCACGATAGGCAATAGGAAGTGCAGGCCAGACTTAATTGTTGGACCTGGATCCGGAACTTCTTTGAGATCCGCATCGATTTCCATGCCGCCTTCAGATGCGTATTTTGCTGATACACGAACCAGAGCGACATAAGCGACTAATAGAGCCACCGTTACGATTGGTGTTGCAGCATCGCCAAAGACATTTTTCGTCCAACCCACACCGTAGTAAACTGCGGCACTGATAACACACAGACCTAAAATGGTACCCGTGAAAGACAGTAAGCTTTGTACGATAGTTGGTGTGTGGCGACGAGGTAGGCCAGTCATACCTGCTTTACATGCTTCTAGATGAACAATGTAAATCAGAGCGATGTAAGAGATCAGAGCGGGCAGTAGCGCGGCTTTGATTACTTCTACATACGAAATGCCCACATACTCAACCATCAAGAAGGCTGCTGCACCCATGATAGGTGGTGTTAATTGACCATTGGTTGAAGCCGCGACTTCTACCGCACCGGCTTTTGTGCCCGGGAAACCAACACGCTTCATTAGCGGGATAGTAAAGGTACCCGTGGTTACCACGTTCGCGATAGATGAACCTGATACCAAACCAGACAGACCTGATGCGACAACGGCTGCTTTCGCTGGGCCGCCTTTCATGTGACCAAGCAGTGAGAATGCAACTTTAATAAAGTAAGCACCGGCGCCAGCACGTTCTAGCATTGCACCAAACAGTACAAACAAGAATACGAATGACGTTGATACGCCAAGTGCCACACCGAATACACCTTCAGTTGTTAGCCACAGATGCGACATTGCCTTGTTCAGGCTCGCACCTTTGTGGGCAATAACGTCTGGCATGTGAGGGCCACCAAAGGTGTAAAGTAGGAATACTGCCGCCACAACCATAAGAGGTGGACCTAAAGCGCGTCGTGTTGCTTCAAGCAGTAGAACCATACCGAACACCGCTGCAACAATATCAAATGTTGTGGGAGCACCAGAACGACCGGCAAGTTCAGTGTAGAAAATATAGATATAAGAAGCTGAAAAACTACCTACAAGCGCTAATACCCAGTCGACTGCCGGGATATGGTCCCGCGGCGAGTTCTTCATAGCTGGGTAAGCAGTAAAGGCTAGGAAAATAGCAAAGGTAAGGTGAATTGCTCGAGCTTCGGTATCGTTTAAAATTCCGAAGTTAAAAATGAACGGCAGCGGAGATGCATACCAAAGTTGGAACAGTGACCAACATAGAGGCACAAACCATAAAATACGGCCTTGGATACCGCGAGGGCTACGCGCACCAGTATCTGATTGTGCCACCATTTCTTGCACATCTGGAGACGGTGATGTTGTCTGCGTCATGTACTTTATCCTTATTATTGATGGTCTGCCTTTTCTTACGAACAACCAAACGTTATTTATTTCCTATCTAGTGTAGTGAATGGATAGGGAAATGCGTTTTTTGTTCGTCTTTGTCTTAGGCTTGATACGAAGGTAAGTCCTCCAAATTGGAGAAACTTAAAGGGCTGTTCTTTTCACTTAAATTATTTTTATAAAACGTGAAAAGCCAATAAGGAGGGCTAGCCTCCTTATTGGTGTAGTAGGCTTAAAGTAGAGTTACTTTAGAAGGCCCACTTCTTTGTAGTATTTTGCTGCGCCTGGGTGAAGAGGGATAGAGATACCCGCTTTAACCATGTCTTCTTTTTTCAGGTTAGCAAATGCTGGGTGTAGGCGTTTGAAAGTGTCAAAGTTTTCAAATACTGCCTTAGCAACGTTGTATGCAACTTCTTCAGAAACGTCTGAAGTTGTTACCATAGTAGCTGCAACACCGAAGCTGTTTACGTCAGCGTCAGTACCACGGTACATACCAGCAGGAACTGTGCTGTAAGCGTAGTATGGGTTTTCAGCTACGATCTTGTCGATCTGTGGACCTGTTGCTGAAACCAGTTTTGCATCACAAGACGTTGTTGCTTCTTTGATTGATCCGTTCGGGTGACCAACCATGTAGATGAATGCATCAATCTTGTTATCACAAAGTGCTTGTGAACGCTCAGAACCTTTAAGTTCAGAAGCAAGCTTGAAGCTGTCGTTAGTCCAGCCCATAGCGTCCATTACAACACCCATCGTTGCACGGTCACCAGAACCTGGGTTACCAATGTTTACACGCTTACCTGCTAGGTCAGACACATTGTTGATGCCAGCATCAGTACGAGCGATGATGTTGAACGGTTCTGTATGTAGAGAGAACATCGCGCGAAGTTTCTTGTATTCGCCCTGATCTTTGAACTTACTTGTACCGTTGTAGCCGTGGTATTGCCAGTCCGATTGAACAACACCGAAATCTAGTTCACCAGCACGGATGGTGTTAACGTTGTAGATTGAACCACCAGTAGACTCTACAGAACAACGAATGTTGTGGTCTTTGCGGCCCTTGTTCACTAGCTTACAAATCGCACCACCAGTTGGGTAGTAAACACCCGTAACTGAACCAGTACCAATCGTGATGAACTCTTGAGCGTTAACAGCGCCAGCGCCCATTACAGCAGCTGCAATAGCACCAACTTTAATAAGTTTGGTAAATGCCATGAATTTCCCTTCCTTTATTCATTATTAACCCTGAAACAAGTGTAGTTGCTTCAGGAGTTTCCTATTTGGAAACGGCACCTTTTTCAATCCATGTGATGAAAAAGTGGCTGAATAATATCAAAAATTGGCAGAAAATTACTCGAATGTTAAAAGATATAGCTGAAAAATCTAACAAATGATGTCTGGATCTCGTGTTTGATTTACTACTGAGTTTTTTAAAATCAATAGTTTAGTGTGATTTTGGAAGGGGGGTATGGATATTCGAGGATGTGATTTGGATCACGAAGCGAATAGATGCTCGTGATCCATTAATAAGGCTGATAGTTTTGAAACAGAGATCAATTATCCAGCGTATTCAAACAGTTCGCACACTGAATCAAACAGTTGCTTAGTGGTAACCGATAACGTTGGAGTAATGAAGATAGTGTCATCACCTGCGACTACGCCCAGTATACCTTCCGACTTACCTAGTGAGTCTAATAAACGAGCAATTAGCTGCGCCGCACCAGGACCTGTGTGTATCACCACCAATGCATTGTTGTGGTCAATATCTAGTACTAATTCTCGTAAAGAGCTAGAAACGGTCGGAACACCTAGCTCAGCAGGAAGACAGTAAACCATCTCCATTTTTGCGTTACGAGTTCGAACGGCACCAAACTTGGTTAACATACGCGAGACTTTAGACTGGTTGATGCTTTCAAAACCTTCGTGTTTTAGAGCATCAACAATTTCGCCTTGTGAGCCAAAACGTTCTTCTTTTAGTAAGGCTTTAAATGCACGAACTAAGTTGTCTTGCTTTTCTGTATTGCGCATATGTCATTCTTATTCATTAACAAAGATGTTTGCATATTCTCGCATACATATTCAATTTTAGCCAAAACATCCCTGTAATTTGTTAGTCATATCACTGTAAATATTTAATAGAATAATGTGTTATTTGCGACGACTTATTTTGTTATTTCAGTCGATTATCGCCATAATGCGAACTTGCTGTGTAGCACGGTTTTATTGACTTGCGCGAAGTCGCAAAGCTAGCGTTAATTGATTGTAATCACTTTGTGATTAATATAGTTTTTTAACTTAGATTTAGCTCAAGAATTACCCTACAAAGAATCTATAAGAGAAAGCTCTCAAGGAGAATAACAATGAAAGTAGCTGTTATTGGTGCCGCTGGTGGCATCGGTCAAGCCCTAGCCCTACTACTTAAGAACCGCCTACCTGCTGGTTCAGATCTTGCACTTTACGACATCGCTCCGGTAACACCGGGTGTTGCTGCCGATCTTAGCCATATCCCAACGCCTGTTTCGATCAAAGGTTACGCGGGTGAAGATCCAACACCAGCACTAGAAGGTGCGGATGTTGTACTTATTTCAGCGGGTGTTGCTCGTAAGCCTGGTATGGATCGTGCGGATCTTTTCAATGTGAACGCTGGCATTGTTAAGTCTCTTGCAGAGAAAATCGCAGTTACTTGTCCGACTGCTTGTGTTGGTATCATTACTAACCCAGTAAACACAACAGTGCCAATCGCGGCTGAAGTACTGAAGAAAGCGGGCGTTTACGACAAGCGTCGTCTATTCGGTATTACGACTCTTGATGTGATTCGTTCTGAAACGTTCGTTGCTGAACTAAAAGACAAAGATCCAGGCGACATCCGTGTTCCTGTTATCGGTGGTCACTCAGGCGTAACGATTCTTCCTCTACTTTCTCAAGTTGAAGGCGTAGAGTTCACTGATGAAGAAATTGCAGCGCTAACGACTCGCATCCAAAATGCAGGTACTGAAGTAGTAGAAGCTAAAGCTGGCGGCGGCAGTGCGACACTGTCTATGGGTCAAGCGGCTTGTCGTTTCGGTCTTGCACTAGTTAAAGCACTTCAAGGTGAAGAAAACGTGATTGAATGTGCATACGTTGAAGGTGAAGGCGAGCACGCTCCATTCTTCGCACAGCCAGTTAAACTAGGCAAAGAGGGCGCTGAAGCGATCCTTAGCTACGGTGAGCTAAGTGACTTCGAACGTAACGCTTTAGATAGCATGCTTGAAACGCTAAATGGTGACATCGAGATTGGTGTTGAATTCGCTAAATAAGCGAAACGCTATTTAACTCAGACTTAAGCTAATTAATAAGGGCCGGTCATTATGATCGGCTTTTTTGATCCTGAAGTTCAAGCTACTCGTATTTAGCTTTACAATTAATGTGAAGGTAAATGTTATGGCTACTGTTCAGAAGGGTATGAATGTCGAATATTTGGGGCACTTAGGAAAAGTATTGGTAATTGATGAGCAAGAGCAGTACGCGCTAGTAGAGACTTACAACGGGCAAGAGCAGTACGCGGTGCCAATGGAAGAGCTTGAAGAGATTGAAGCACAACTGCCGTTATCATTAGAAGCCAGTCGATATTGAATTTGGCTCACCTACAAATATTTGTTGAAAACCAAAAAAAAGAGCCCTGAGGCTCTTTTTGTTATTTATATAGAAGCTAGAAGCGAGTTGTCTATTAACCTGCTTACTTACTGCGTTTAACAGCTAAGTGTGCGAGCGTGGCTAGCGCTTGCTTATATTCAGAGTCAGGAAGTACAGAAAGCTCAGCGATGGCTTTATCGGCCTCTTCGTAGGCTTTATTTGTTGTGTACTCTAAAGAGCCTGTCTCTTTCATTACAGCCATAATGTCGTCAAGACGTTCCATGCCGTTCGCTTTCTCAATCGCTTCACGAATCATGCTTGCTTGTTCAGGAGAGCCATTATGCATTGCGTAAAGTAGAGGAAGCGTTGGTTTGCCTTCGGCAAGATCGTCACCAACGTTTTTACCCATCTCTTTACCATCTGCAGTGTAATCCATCACATCGTCAATCAGTTGGAATGCGGTGCCTAGGTATTTACCATAGTTCTGCATTGCTGTTTCGATCTCTGGTGATGACTCAGTAAGAATCGCGCCGATTTGGGTCGCAGCTTCGAACAAACGAGCAGTCTTAGAGTAGATCACCTGCATGTAGCTTTCTTCTGTGGTGTCTGGGTTATTGCAGTTCATTAATTGTTGAACTTCACCCTCGGCAATCACGTTTACCGCTTCACTCATTAACTCAAGGATCTTTAAGGATCCTAGCGTTGTCATCATTTGGAATGAGCGTGTGTAGATAAAGTCACCCACCAAAACGCTAGCGGCATTACCAAAAGCGGCATTGGCCGTCGCTTTACCACGTCTCATGTCCGATTCGTCGACAACGTCGTCATGAAGCAGGGTTGCGGTGTGAATAAACTCGATAAAGGCTGCAGAGGTGATATGAGCTTCACCTTGGTAACCAAGTGCGCGGGCAGATAAAAGAGCAAGCAAAGGGCGTAGGCGCTTTCCACCACCGCTAACGATATAAAAACCAAGCTGGTTGATTAAACTTACGTCAGAATTAAGTTGGGCTTGAATTGTTTCATTCACTTTTGCCATATCATTGGCAGTAAGCGTTTGGATAGCTTTAAAATCCATTGTTCATCCGGCTGAAGTTAGACCCTGTAAGGCTTATACGTTGTATTCAATTGTTGAATAATACACTAAAAAACGTTGATTAATACATCGCTAAAGGGCATGATTGCCACACTTTTCTTTGGCGAACAGGTTTTCGCCAATTTTTTAAAAATATGGCTTGTCATAGCGCCATGATTCCCGTAGAATCTGCGCCCTATTGATTAGTTTAGCGCACACCCGAGTTGTACAATTAACAACCATAGGCTGTGCGGAAAAAGCGGAGTAAAATATGTACGCTGTTTTCCAATCTGGTGGCAAACAACACCGAGTAAGCGAAGGTCAAACACTTCGTTTAGAGAAATTAGACGTTGAAACTGGTGCAACTGTTGAATTTGATAAAGTTCTTCTTGTTGCTAACGGCGAAGAAATCGCTGTTGGTGCACCTCTTGTTGAAGGTGGCAAGGTTACTGCAGAAGTAGTACAACACGGTCGTGGCGATAAAGTAAAAATCGTTAAGTTCCGTCGTCGTAAGCACTCGCGTAAGCAAGCTGGTCACCGTCAGTGGTTCACTGAAGTGAAAATCACTGGCATTAACGCTTAAGTATTAGGAGAGTTTAACAATGGCACATAAAAAAGCTGGCGGTTCTACTAATAACGGCCGCGATTCAGAAAGCAAACGTCTTGGTGTTAAGCGTTTTGGTGGTGAATCTGTTCTTGCAGGTAACATCATCGTTCGTCAACGTGGTACTAAGTTCCACGCTGGCACAAACGTTGGCATCGGTAAAGACCACACTCTTTTCGCTCTTACTGAAGGTAAAGTGAAATTTGCTGTTAAAGGTCCTAAAAACCGTAAGTTTGTAAGCATCGAAGCTGAGTAATTTAATCTTTAACTAGATTATTTTATTAGCTTTCAAGCTGAATTCAAAAGCCCTGCCGATTCGGCAGGGTTTTTTATTTATAGCAAGAATAAAAAAGCAGACGCTCTTGTTTTGGTTTTGAGAAGCCGTTTTATTTTTTGATAAACAGATTAGTTTTTAAGAAGCCGTTTGTTTTTAAGAAATAAGAAGCAAAGAACCTCTCCTTATTTGTTCCTTGGTTGCAGGTCGGCCTAGATCTTAGGTGATCGATCTAAACACGGATCTGCTAGAATTTATATCACTCCTTGATGAGTGGTAACGCAACGTAAGTGCGGAGTTAAAAAATGAAATTCGTTGATGAAGCGGTAGTAAAAATAGAAGCCGGTGATGGCGGTAATGGTACAGTTAGCTTTTGGCGCGAAAAATTCGTCGCTAAAGGTGGTCCTGATGGCGGCGACGGTGGTGACGGCGGTGATGTTTACATCCAAGCGGATGAGAACTTAAACACACTGATCGATTACCGTTTCCAACGTTTTTACAATGCAGAGCGTGGCGAGAATGGTCGCGGCGGTAACTGTACTGGTAAACGTGGTAAAGACATTACGCTGAAAGTGCCAGTTGGTACGCGTGCAGTTGATATCCACACCAACGAAATCGTTGCTGAAGTTGCTGAACACGGCAAGAAAGTAATGGTTGGTAAAGGTGGTTGGCACGGTCTTGGTAACACACGTTTTAAATCGTCTGTTAACCGCGCTCCTCGTCAAAAGACAATGGGTACTAAAGGCGAAGTTCGTGAACTGCGTTTAGAGCTTCTTCTATTAGCTGACGTTGGTATGCTTGGCCTACCAAACGCAGGTAAATCTACTTTTATTCGTTCAGTATCTGCTGCGAAACCAAAAGTGGCTGATTACCCGTTCACTACTTTGATCCCAAGCTTGGGTGTGGTAAGTGTTGTCCCTGAAAAGAGCTTCGTTGTTGCCGATATCCCAGGACTAATCGAAGGCGCAGCTGATGGCGCTGGCCTTGGTATCCGATTCCTTAAGCACCTTGAGCGTTGTCGTGTTCTTCTGCATATGATCGACATTATGCCGATCGATCAATCTGATCCTATTCAGAATGCACTAACGATCATCGATGAGCTTGAGCAATACAGTGAAAAAGTT
This sequence comes from Vibrio sp. 10N.239.312.D08, assembly GCF_041466145.1. Taxonomy (NCBI): domain Bacteria; kingdom Pseudomonadati; phylum Pseudomonadota; class Gammaproteobacteria; order Vibrionales; family Vibrionaceae; genus Vibrio; species Vibrio sp. 10N.239.312.D08. The sequence goes on from NZ_JBFSSD010000004.1 coordinate 65,128, forward strand.
TCACAAAAACCTCGCTGGTTAGTGTTCAATAAAGTTGACCTAATGCCAGAAGACGAAGCAGACGAAAAGATTCAAGAAATCATCGATGCTTTGGGCTGGGAAGGCGAGTACTTCAAGATCTCTGCCGTGAATAAAATCGGCACCAAAGATCTTTGCTTCAAACTAGGTGAGTTTATGGAAAACCTACCTCGTGAAGTTGTAGAAGTTGAAGAAGAAGAAAAAGTAGACTTTATGTGGGATGACTACCATAAAGATGCGATGAGCGGTAAGAATGTCGTTACTGAAGATGACGACGATTGGGACGATTGGGATGACGAAGAGGATGACGGCCATGTTATCTATGTTCGTGACTAATCCTCTTAGTTTCTCATAACGCATCGGTCGCTTCTTACAAGTACACTGATAGTTTTATTAAACCGCAATGAAAATTGCGGTTTTTTTGTATCTAAATCATGACGTCTTACTGTTTTTTATGCAAAATTTATCTTTAGATAATTAACGCCTATGGGAAGGAAATCATGGCATCAAAGCAAAGAGCGATCTCAAGACTCGTCGCTCAATCAGGACAAATGTTATTGGCGCACGGGGCTGAGAGCACACTGGTCGGCGATATCATGCGTCGCATCGGTATTGCTTGTGGGGTGAATGAGGTTGAAGTCGCACTGTCAGCCAATGCGCTTGTTGTAACTACCGTAATGGATGATCACTGTATTACCACTACTCGAAGTTGTGCTGATCGTGGCATTAACATGCAGGTTATCACCGACATTCAACGCATTTGCATCATGATGGAGAAGGGAATTCTCGATTATGATTTGGCGTATAAAAAGATTCAAAACATCAGCCCCGAGCGCTACAACCGTTGGTTAGTGGTTGTGATGATAGGGTTGTCGTGCGCCTCTTTTAGCCACCTTGCGGGCGGAGACTGGCAAGTCTTCATGATGACTTTTATTGCTTCAGCTTGCGGTATGATCGTCAGGCAAGAGATTGGGCACCGCCATTTCAATCCGCTATTAAACTTTGCTATCACAGCATTCGTTACCACGACCATTTCAGCTCAAGCCGTACTTTACAATATTGGCGGCCAACCCACGATCGTGATGGCTTCATCTGTATTAATGTTAGTACCTGGTTTTCCTCTGATTAACTCCGTCGCTGATATGCTTAAAGGCCATATTAATATGGGGTTAGCGCGCTTTACCATGGCCAGCTTATTAACTCTGGCGACGAGCTTGGGCATTGTCGCGGCGATGAGTCTATCAGATGTTTGGGGGTGGGCAAGCTAATGAGTATTTTCGAACTGTTTTTAGGTCTGCTCAACGATATGTTTTTCGCCGCTATTCCTGCGGTTGGGTTTGCATTGGTGTTTAACGTTCCGCAACGTGCTTTAATTTATTGTGCACTCGGTGGTTCTATCGGTCATGGTAGCCGGTATCTGATGATGCACTTTGGTATTCCAATCGAATGGGCGACGTTCTTCGCCGCAACCGTGGTTGGTATGATAGGGGTTCATTGGTCACATAAACTGTTAGCACATCCGAAGGTGTTTACGGTTGCAGCTCTAATTCCTATGGTGCCAGGTGTGTTCGCCTTCAAGGCGATGATTGCGATGGTGGAGATTAACAGGGCAGGCTACACGCCTGAGTTGTTGGCAATGTTGATGGAGAACTTTTTAAAATCGATGTTCATTATCGCAGGGTTGGCGGTTGGCTTAGCTGTGCCAGGGCTGTTATTCTATCGCCGTAGACCTATCGTTTAGCGTTAATTTTCTTTTTAGGGACAGGACTTTCGATTTATGATCATCAGCATGATAGCGGCAATGGCAAACAACCGTATAATTGGTAAAGACAATCAGATGCCTTGGCATTTACCTGCGGATTTTGCATGGTTTAAACGCTCGACTATGGGTAAACCAGTCGTGATGGGACGTAAGACCTACGATTCTATTGGACGCCCTTTGCCGGGTCGGTTGAATGTCGTAATCAGCCGTGATGAGAGTTTAAAGATTGAAGGTGTAACGACGGTAACTTCTATTGAACAGGCTCTAGAGCTACTCAGTGATGTTGAAGAGGTGATGATCATTGGTGGCGGCTCTATTTATGAGAGCTGCTTACCTAAAGCGGACAAGTTGTATCTGACTTACATCGATTTCGCCGTCGATGGAGATACACAATTTCCTGACTGGGGTGAAGGTTGGAAGCAGAGCTTTAACGAGAGCTATCAAGCTGACGAGAAAAACAAACACAACATGGAGTTTGTGATTCTCGAGCGTTAACTGTGGTTATCAATAGCTAGTCTCTGAAAAATGCTTGCGTTACCCTACCAAGGTAGCGCAAGTTTCTCGTATCTTTATAGCGCTTTCTGAGTGAAAAACTGTTTATCTTCCCAGCGAAGAATTGTCAATTCACCTCCCCAGACGCATCCAGTATCAAGTCCAATTACGTCTTTTCCGTTATAGCCTTCAAGCGCAGCCCAGTGTCCAAAAACAACGGTTTTATCGAGCTTTATGCGTTGCGGAAGGTCAAACCATGGCACTAATGGTTCATCGGTAATCTCATTCGGTGGTAGCTTACATGCCATGTCGAGACGGCCATCTTCAAAACAGAAACGCATTCTTGTCAGGCTATTGATCGCATAGCGATAGCGCTCAATATCATGTAAATCCTGATGCCATAAATCAGGCGCGTTGCTGTACATGTTTTCGATTAGCCATTGCCATTTATCGGACTTTAACAAGGATACGATCTCTCGATTTTCAACACGTGCTCTTTCTAGATTCCACTGCGGTGAGATACCCGCATGGCACATCACGAACTCTGGGTGTTCTTGAAGCAAAGGCTGTTGTCTTAACCATTCGATTAGCAGTTCACGATCTTCAGCATCAAGAATCGCTTGAGTCTTATCTTTTGGTTTCGCTGGAAATAGTCCTAAGGACACCGCCAGAAGATGTAAGTCGTGGTTGCCTAATACAACCTTAGCTGCGTCACCAAGGTTACGAATAAAGCGTAACGTCTCCAATGATTTAGGGCCTCGAGCAACTAAGTCTCCAGCGACCCATAAAGTATCTTGGTGTTTATCAAAGTTAATTTTTTCAAGCAGTAATTGAAGTTCGTCGAAGCACCCTTGGATGTCTCCGACAATATAATTCGACACAATAATTTCCTATAGATACGGATGTACGGCTAATTAAGAATATTAGGGATTGCGAGTCTGAATGGGTCAACTTCGGTAATAAAATCAATGCCCTTGTTATCGGTCATCACATAGTGACCTTGCATAACGCCAACAGGGGTTTCGATGACCGTACCACTTGTGTAGGTGTACTCGTCGTTGGCTTCAATCACGGGTTGTTGGCCAACTACACCATCACCCTCAATGGTGAGCTGCTTGCCGTTAGAGTCGGTAATTAACCAGCGGCGAGACATAAGTTGCACCGTTGTTTTACTTAGATTTTTGATGGTAATAATGTAGGCGAAGACATAACGATTCTTCGTTGGCTCAGATTGTTCTTCTATGTACTTAGAGTGAACCTGGCATTTGATACAAGGCGTAGATATATCCATATTCGCACCTTTTGTTGTTGATATACTTAATGTAATTAAAGTATTACATAAAAAAGGCTCCTAACCGAAGTGTAGGAGCCTTTTTTATTTATTTGTCAGCGTTATGACTGTCGTACAACCAGTTTGCCATGTCGACAAACTGCTCGAGCGTTAAGTTCTCAGGACGCATGCTTGGGTTGATACCTAGCTCTTCAAGCACTTCCTTATCGATTAAGCTCTTGTAGCAGTTACGAACTGTTTTACGACGTTGGTTAAAGCCTTCACGACAGACGCGATCTAGCCATTTCAGATCTTTTGCCGGATAAGGCAGCACTTCGTATGGCTGTAGGCGCACGACTGCTGAGTCTACTTTCGGTGGCGGAACGAAGGCCGTTGGTGGAACTTCTAACACAGGCGTTACTTTACAGTAGTATTGAGCCATTACAGTAAGACGACCGTAAGCTTTACTGCCAGGGCCAGCAGCTAGACGGTTAACCACTTCTTTTTGAAGCATAAAGTGCATGTCTTGCACGTCTTTATGGAATTCAAAAAGGTGGAACATCAATGGTGTAGAGATGTTATATGGCAAGTTACCAAAGATGCGTAGCTTATTGTTTGGCTTAACCAGTTCTTGGAAATCGAACTTCATCGCATCGCCTTCACGGATCGTTAGCTTGTCCGCAAGATCTGGATGGTTACGAAGACGTTCTGCAAGGTCTCTATCCAATTCGATAACAGTAAATTTATCGACAAGCTTACCCACAGGCTCAGTAATTGCGCCTAGACCAGGACCGATCTCTACCAAGTTTTGACCTGGTAGTGGGTTAATACTCGATACGATGCCATCAATAATGTATGGATCGTTAAGGAAGTTTTGACCAAAACGTTTACGCGCTTTGTGCCCTAAGTGGACATCATTTCTCATTGCTTTTTCTCTACTAATTCAATGGCGTGCGTGAGCGCTGTTCTAAAGCTCCCTGTATCGGCTTGGCCTTTCCCTGCCAAGTCTAAGGCGGTACCGTGGTCGACTGATGTGCGAATAAACGGTAAGCCAAGCGTGATGTTCACTGAGCGACCAAACCCTTTGTATTTCAATACCGGGAGTACTTGGTCGTGATACATACCTAAAACAGCATCTGCATCTTGCAAATATTTTTCATTAAAGATGGTGTCTGCTGGCAATGGGCCAACTAAATTGATGCCATCTTTTTGGCGAATTTTTTCTAGCGTCGGGGTGATAGTTTCAATCTCTTCACGCCCTAAACAACCATCTTCACCAGCATGTGGATTCAAGCCACACACATAGATAGTTGGTTTCTCAATAGCAAATTTTTCAACCAAGTCTTTATTTAGAATAGCAATAATTTGCTCTAATCTGTCTTCGGTCACAGCTTGAGATACATAAGCTAGTGGGATGTGCGTTGTTACTAGCGCAACACGCAGCCCTTCAGTTGCCAACATCATCACCACCAGTGGTGTATTGGACTTCTCTGCAAAGAACTCGGTATGGCCGCTAAAAGCAACGCCAGCTCGGTTAATTACACCCTTGTGAACGGGGCCGGTGACAATAGCATCAAATTCATCATTCATACAGCCAATTGCTGCGGTTTCTAAAGTATTTAATACGTAATGACCATTAGCCTCATTGAGTTGACCTGCAACTGCCGTTTCAGCAAGTGGAACGTGTTTCACTACCAGTGTGCCAGCGCGTTGCGGTTGCTTAGCTGCATTTGCATCGTAGTCCAGAAGATCGACTTCGATACCAAGAATTTTAGCTCGCTCGGATAGCAGTGTTTTATCAGCACAAACCACGAGTTGATGAGGCCAACTTTCTTGAGATAGAGCCAAAGTTAAATCTGGGCCTATCCCTGCTGGTTCACCTGCGGTTATGACAATACGTTTAGTTGTTGTCATCTTGGTCGTCCTCAACCATCTCAACAAAGGCACTTGCTCTTACTTCTTGTAGCCAAGCACCAGCTTCTTCGTTGAATTTACGGTTAAATAGAATTTGGTAAGCTTTGTTTTTCAAAGCTGAATCGGTACGGTCGACTTCGCGACGGTCTAGTACTTCAACAATGTGCCAACCGTGTACGGTTTTGAATGGCGCACTGATTTTGCCTTCTGGTAGCGTTTCTACTTGGTGTTTGAATTCTGGTACATACAAATCTGGTGTTTGGTAGCCTAGCTCACCATCTTGTACTGCAGAACCTGGATCTTGGCTGTATTGCTGTGCAAGGTCGCCAAAGCTCGCTTCGCCTGCGTTTACGCGGCGCGTGATCTTTTCAAGTTGTTCTTTCGCGCCATCGTCACTCAAGATTACGGTTGGCTTAATCAAGATATGACGAGCATTCACTTCCGTTACTGCTACGGTTTCTAAGCCTTTCACATCTTCAATTTTTAGAATGTGGAAACCTACACCGCTACGGAAAGGACCGATGATGCTGCCTTTATTTTGCATTTTGATCTGGTCCGCAAAAATGGTTGGCATCTCTTCTTTACGCATCCAACCCCAATCACCACCTTGCAGCGCTTTAGGACCCTTAGAGTAAGTATATGCCATGGTGCTGAAATCTTTGCCTGAGTTCAGTTCTTCGACAAGTTCTTTAGCTTGGGCTTCTAGCTCTTCTTTGGTTTGGTCATCATTGAAGCGAAGTTGAATGTGTCCAATCTTGTATTGAACGGTTGCGTTAGTCTCTTGCGCTAAGATATCCGCTAGGTTATCGACCTCTGCAGGAAGGATGTTAATACGACGGCGAACTAGAGCATTGCGAGCCTCACTTGCCGCAATTTCTTTTCTTACTTGCTCTCGAAATGCATTGTAGCTAAGGCCTTCTTTAGCAACCGATGCGGTAAGTTGTTCTACCGTTTGGTTGTTGTCTTTAGCGATACCTTCAATTGCTTGATCAAGTCGAGCATCATCAATACGAACACCGATACGTTCTGCTTCTTGAGTTTGAATAGTATCGATGATCAGTTTTTCTAGTACTTGCTCATTGAGCACATCTTGCGATGGCAGTGTTTGACCGCTTTTTTTTGCGTTGGCACGCAGTGTCTTCATCGAAGCATCGATGTCGCTTTGTAAGATAACGCCTTCGTTAACGATAACTTTTACGCTGTCTAGCTCAACCGGTGCTGCAAAGCTTGTTGATAAAGTACAAGTCGCTGCAATAGCAATTAATGTGCGTTTCCACAATGTCATGTGTAATCCTTTAAATTTACTGATTTCTTATCAGTAAAGAAAATTAGTTGTTTAAGAAGAATGGGCGACCGTAGCTCAATGAGTTATCAGAACTGCTATCCCCAACAGCGCCTGAATCAGAGCCTAAGTTAGTACCAAAGCCGATAATGCCGAAATTCACACCAAAGTTATTTTCATATTCAGGCGTGACATTTGGATCACTAATGTTATTTGTCAGCTGGTTACTATACGTAAATCCGATATACCAACAATCCGATTTATAGTTCAAGCGAGCCAACCATTCTAGATTTTCTTGTGTGGTTAAATCATAGAAATATTGAGCACTGGCATTCCACTTCCGCGAAATCTGGTAAGCACCAAGTAAGCCTGCTTGTGAGATACCATCTCTAGTTATGGATGATACGTCAAAATCTACAGTTTCATTTATGTACTCTTCTGTTACATAGCGGTAGTTGGTTTGTATATAGCCGCCGGCAAAACGGTACTCAATGGTACTGTTAGCAAGTTGCATCGAAGATGAATCAATGTCGTATTGCACACCGCCATGGTAGAAAAGGTAATCATCGTAGTTGAAATCCATTTCAATAGCCCAAGACGAATAATTAGTTTTCTTATTAGAGTCGTCGTTGTCTAAAGTCTGTTTTGTATCTTTATCAAAATAGAAAATTTGACCAAAAGATATGTTTAAGCGCTCTCGGTACTCATCATCAAAAAAGCGAGATGATGCGCCATAGCTAATTTGATTTGCTGACGCAATGCGGTCTACACCACTGTATTTACGGCTTCTAAATAGGCCGTAGTAATCGGTTTGTAACAGCGTAGTATCATAAAGACCAATATCGCTTTGATCCTCTTCAGGAACATACAGGTACTGGACTTGAGGCTCCAAGGTTTGAGTATAGTTACCTACAATCGTGGTATCTCGCTCCAGAACAATACCAGCGTGGCTTCTAAATTCAGGGATAACTCGACTTACCGATTCTTCTAAATCTTTGTACTCGTCACTTGTTGTATCAACGCCATCAAGATCCTGTTGGTAGTATGTACCAAGTAATCGTGCTTCGGTTGTCCAAGTGCCCCAAGTGTTACCTACTGGGATTGTAATACCAGGTTCAACGTGAACACGAGTGGCTGATGGTTTGCCTGATGCGTCGGTATCGAACATTGATATATGACTGATTAAGTCAAAATCTAGGTAATCCATTACCTCTGGAGCATAGTAGTTATACTCGAGTTGTGGCATTAGACGATAAGGCAAGTTATTGCTGGTGGTAAGAACTTGGAAGTCTCGAACAAGTACAGACGCATCCCAATTTTGAGAACGGTATGTTGCTTGCCCTTCTTGAAGCAGTTGTCCATCTTCACGGTTACCGATATTTGAGCTCATGTCCGAAAAGTAGTCAATATCACTGACTTTAGAGTAATCAATTTCGAATAACCAAGATTGTTGGAATATTCCTGAATGTTCTAGTTGGAAACCCCAACGATCGCCTAGATCAGTGTACTTTTGATCGTCTGGTAAATATTCAGACTCGATACTACCGGAACCAAAATCGCTTAAATATCTGAATTTACTGTTGAGTTGAGTGCCACGCTCTTGCATGTACTTGAAGGTAGTTTCCAAATCGTAGTCTGGTGCTAAGTTCCAATAAACAGGAATTTCAGCTTCAAAACCATCGCTTGAACCATACGAAACTGTTGGGTACAAGAAACCGGTTTTACGTGTATCACCCACCGGTACTGTTAAGTAAGGTAAGTAAAAGACGGGAACACTTTGGATTTCAAAACGTGGATTATAAAAAGTGGCTTGTTCTTCGTCTTGGTCGACACTGATGCTCGATGCTCTTAGACGCCAAGCATTATCGCCGATAGGGCAAGAGGTAATGGAGCCATCTTCAATCTCATAAACCGCTTTACCTGTTTTTGCTATATAAACAGCATCTCCGCGACCGGGCTCGCAAAGGAATTCGTAATCGGTGTTCTCAAGCGTCATTTCATCTGTAGTCAGATTATTGGTCGCTCTGTCTGAGATAGATTTGATTTGACCATCACTAAAGTTTACGTTGCCTTCAGCTACAACGATATTTTCTTGTTGGTGCAGGGTTACGTTATCGGCAAGGATGGTCTTGTTCCCTTGCGTAACGACTACGTCACCTGAATATATTGCTTTGTCACCATTGATAGCTTCTAGGCGATCTGACTCAACGTGAGCGGGTAGCTGTGTCTCGTTTTCTGCAGCGGGCTCGATCAAGCATTGATCTATAGAGGGCATTTCCTGCACACTACTATCGGTGATTGTTTCAGCTTGAGTTGTCGACACGTATAACGCCGTACTTATAGACGCGGCTAACAAGGTGCGGGAAAAAGATTGCATGAAGTTGAACTATCCTGTGTCACTAGATGAAGGGTTGATCTAGTATCAATCCAATTAATAAAGCATTTTCCTTATGATAAAGGAAATAATAGCATTCAGCATCATCAGACAGCATTACTCAGATAAAATTCATAGATAGAGAACACATAATGCAAATATTTGGCAAAATTTTGGGCGCGTTTTTTGGCTTTTTATTTGGAGGGCCACTCGGTTTAGTTTTTGGTCTGTTTTTAGGACACCAATTCGATAAAGCTCGCGGATTGAACCAATCAGGCTTCAATAGCTCTGGTTTTGGTCGAGGTCCAAGCCAAGCAGAAAGACAGAACGAGTTTTTTAAATCCGCTTTTGCGGTTATGGGGCACGTTGCTAAAGCGAAAGGGCAGGTAACGCCAGAAGAGATTCAACTCGCTTCTACCATGATGGAGCGTATGAACCTACATGGCGAACAGCGTAAAGCAGCGCAAGATGCATTCCGTGACGGCAAAGAGAGCGACTTCCCTCTGAACGACGTACTTGATCGAGTTAAAATCTCATCGGGTGGTCGTTTTGATCTTCTGCAGTTCTTTCTAGAGCTTCAGGTATCTGCCGCATTTGCGGATGGAAGTTTGCACCCGAGTGAACGTCAAGTTCTGCATAAAATAGCGCAAGGGCTTGGGTTTTCGGCAGCACAACTAGAACGCCGCTTGCAGATGCAAGAAGCTGCGTTCCGTTTCCAACAGCAAGGTGGAAGCTTTGGTGGCCATCAGGGTCATGGGCAATCATCAGGTTGGCAACAGGCTTCGCAACAGAACCAACTTGGCGACGCATATAAGGTTCTTGGTGTGAGTGAAAGTGCTGACGGTAAAGAGGTGAAGAAAGCCTACCGCAAGCTGATGAATGAACATCACCCAGATAAACTGATGGCGAAGGGCTTACCGCCTGAGATGATGAATGTTGCGAAAGAGAAATCGCAAGAAATTCAGAATGCTTATGACCTGATAAAGAAAGTAAAAGGTTTTAAGTAATTGAACACTAAACCGAGTAATAACAAAGTTACTCGGTTTTTTATTAAAGGGAATTATATGACGGTAACGTATCAGGATGTTCTAGAGTTTTGGTTCGATGAGTTGACGCCTAAAGATTGGTTTACTGGCGGCGCCGAGATTGACACTTTGATAGAGTCTCGATTTTCTGAATTGCATAAAGCAGCCATTCAAGGCGAGCTATTTGAATGGCGACAAAACGCACAAGGGCGATTGGCAGAGATTATTGTGCTTGATCAGTTTTCTCGAAATATAGGTAGAAACAGTCCGACAGCATTTTCTGCTGATCCGATGGCGTTGGCTCTAGCCCAAGAAGCGGTATCGGGTGGTTTTGACCACCAGCTTAACGAGCAACAAAAAAGCTTCCTGTATATGCCTTATATGCACAGTGAGTCTTTGTTAGTCCATGAACAAGCCGTGGAACTCTTTTCTCAAACGGGATTAGAGCATAATCTGGATTTTGAGTTTAAGCACAAGGTTATCATTGAGCGATTTGGTCGCTATCCGCACCGTAATGAGGTGTTAGGGCGAGCTTCGACTCCCGAAGAAATTGAATTCTTGCAGCAACCGGGCTCAAGCTTTTAATTGTAGATATGTAGTCCAATAGATAAAAAATAGGCTAGAGAACTTCTAGCCTATTTTTTTGTTTTAGTGGTGAACGTTAACGTTAGCGTTAGAGCTAGTTTGCTTGGTTGAGCGACCAATCGTATTCATAACTGATGTTTTGAGTATTGGTTACTGCTTCAGTTCGATATTGGTCTAAGTGTTGAATAAGCTGTTTCTTCGTACCAAAATCCACAGCAAACCATTCGTAAATCGATGATAGTTGAAGCTTATTATTTGTAACCATCACGCCTTTGTCACTGCTTACAAACTCAGTTGCAGCTTGCTCTAGCAAGGCTTCAGTATTGTCAGAGGTAAAAGCGTCAGGTTGTAAGTTAGGGCAACCTAGGCTGGCACAGTTCACTGCATAATGCGTACGAGGATCTTGCCAAATCGGTCTTAGGATTCGATGTTCAATGTCATTGAGTGTCAGTGATTTCCCGTTAACGACTACCACATCATCTCCCCACGGACCGAAACTAAATAGTCCGCCAAGTTTAGTGATGGATTTGATCGGGTAGGCATCAAGAATCAAATCGACAGTCACGGCGTTGTATAGGTTAACCCAATAGGCATACTGCTCCGCTTTTGAATAGTCGAGCGGATTAACCTGTTCGAGTTGCTTGATATATTGCTTGAGCTTTTTCTTATCTGCGGTGTTCACTGCTTTGTAGCGAACTAACGTATTTTGCCCCTGTTTAACCAAGTAGCTATCGAGGAATTGTTGCCAATCTTGATGAGATACTTGTTCTAGGTTGGTTTCATTGCTTTGGTTCCAGTATGGCCAAAGATCGGATTTAGGCGCAGACCAAGCTAAGGTTGAGAAAAGTAGGCTGACAATAAAAAGTAGTTGTTTCATGGCATTCTCCTGATGACTGACTACTAAGACCTTAAGGCTTACCATTTTCTTTCATTGCTCTTCATTTAAATAAACATATGAAGTTAAGTTAAAAGCTTAGCTAAATAAAAAAGGTTGGCACTAGGCCAACCTTTGGATTCATTCAGAAACGTCTGATTATTTTAGGAAGCTAGGAATCTTAGCTTCAAACTCTGAGATCTTATCGGCGTGTTGAAGTGTAAGGCCGATGTTGTCTAAGCCATTCAGTAAGCAGTGGCGACGGAACTCATCAATTTCAAACGAGTACTCTTTGCCGTTAGCGCTGACTTTCATTGCTTCTAGATCAACCGTAATTTCTGCACCTTCATTCGCTTCAACGAATTGGAATAGCTCATCCACTTCTTGCTCAGTCAATCGAACTGGCACCATTTGGTTGTTGATCGAGTTGCCGTAGAAAATGTCGGCAAAGCTTGGCGCGATCATCACTTGAATACCGTAATCGGCAAGCGCCCACGGTGCGTGTTCACGAGATGAACCACAACCAAAGTTTTCACGAGCTAAAAGAATTGAAGCGCCTTGGTAGCGAGCTTCGTTCATTACAAACTCAGGGTTTGGCTGTTGGCCTGCATCGTCTAGGAAGCGCCAGTCATGGAATAAGTGCTTACCAAAACCAATGCGGTTCACTTTCTGTAGGAACTGCTTTGGAATGATCGCATCAGTATCAATGTTGGCCGTATCTAGAGGAACGACTAATCCGGTGTGTTGTTGAAAACCTGACATGTTAAATCCTCTAATTAAAGTTCACGAATATCGACGAAGTGACCTGCGATAGCGGCTGCGGCTGCCATTGCAGGGCTAACTAGGTGCGTACGACCATCACGGCCTTGGCGACCTTCAAAGTTACGGTTTGATGTAGAAGCGCAGCGCTCTTGTGGACCAAGGCGGTCGTTGTTCATTGCAAGACACATAGAACAACCTGGTAGGCGCCACTCAAAACCTGCTTCTTTGAAGATAACATCCAAACCTTCAGCTTCAGCTTGCGCTTTTACTTGCTCAGAGCCCGGAACGATAAGCGCTTGTACATGTTTAGCCACTTGGCGACCTTTCGCTACCGCTGCTGCTGCACGCATGTCTTCGATGCGAGAGTTAGTACAAGAGCCAACAAACACTTTATCTACGTTGTAATCTGATAGAGATTTACCCGCTTCTAGGCCCATGTATGCCAATGCTTTTTCAGCTGATGCTTTTTCAACAGGGTCTGCGAAGCTCTCTGGTGCAGGGATTGGTGTGTCTACTGAGATAACCTGACCTGGGTTGGTACCCCAAGTGACTTGTGGTTTGATGTCTGCCGCTTCTAATGTAACAACTGCATCGAATTCTGCATCAGCATCGGTTTTTAACGTATCCCAGTATTCGATTGCTGCTTCTAGGTCTTCGCCTTCTGGAGAGAACTTACGACCTTTGATGTACTCGTATGTCGTTGCATCTGGAGCGATTAAGCCTGCTTTAGCGCCAAGCTCGATTGCCATGTTACATACTGTCATACGACCTTCCATCGTAAGGTCGGTAATTGCCTCACCACAGAATTCAACTACGTAGCCAGTACCGCCAGCAGCCGTTGTTTTACCGATGATCGCTAGCACGATGTCTTTTGCAGTGATGCCAGGAGTAACCTTGCCTTTTACTTCGATCTTCATGGTTTTAGCGCGAGCTTGTTTTAGCGTTTGCGTAGCTAGAACGTGCTCCACTTCTGAAGTGCCGATACCGAATGCTAGTGAACCAAATGCACCGTGTGTAGCCGTGTGCGAGTCACCACATACGATGGTCATGCCCGGCAGAGTAATACCTAGCTCAGGGCCCATTACGTGCACAATACCTTGGTATTTGTGGTTTAGGTCGTAAAGCGTGACACCAAACTCTTCACAGTTCTTCGATAGCGTTTCCATTTGGATACGAGCCATCTCACCAGAAGCGTTGATGTCTTTAGTTTGTGTCGATACGTTGTGATCCATGGTCGCGAAAGTCTTGCCAACTTGGCGAACTTTGCGGCCTTTCTCACGCAAGCCATCAAATGCTTGAGGTGACGTTACTTCGTGAACTAAGTGACGATCGATATAAAGAATTGGTGTTTCGCCCTTCGCTGCAACCGCAACGTGAGCGTCATAAACTTTTTCGTATAAGGTTTTTGCGTGCTGGTTTGTCGACATAGCTTTTCTTCCTTGGGAGCATCAGTCCCAGTGTTTGTTTCGAGCCAAGTCATGCGGTTTACGCTGACTTGGCTTGATATTATTCTTATGTACTTGCTTCTAATCGGAGCCTTTAGCTTATGAAGCTAAGATGTACTCAGCGATCTTGTCACCCATTTCAGAGGTAGTCAGCGCTTGGTTTTTGCCAGCAAGGTCTGCCGTTAGCTCGCCTGCAGAAAGTGCTTTAGAAACCGCTGCTTCGATGTCTTGTGCTGCCGCTTCTTCGCCTAGGCTGTAACGAAGCATTAGGGCTGCAGAAAGGATTTGCGCGACTGGGTTTGCAATGTTCTTACCTGCGATGTCTGGTGCGCTGCCACCTGCTGGTTCGTATAGGCCGAAGTTGCTTTCATTTAAACTTGCAGAAGGAAGCATACCCATAGAGCCAGTGATCATTGCGCATTCATCAGAGATGATGTCACCAAAGATGTTTGAACATAGCATTACGTCAAACTGAGATGGGTCTTTGATTAGCTGCATGGTCGCGTTGTCGATGTACATGTGGTTTAGCGTTACATCTGGGTAATCTTTTGCGATCTCTTCAACGACTTCACGCCATAGGATAGAGCTCTGTAGAACGTTCGCTTTATCGATTGAGTAAACGTTTTTGTTACGTAGGCGTGCCGATTCAAACGCAATCTTTGCAATACGTTCGATTTCGTAGCGGTGGTAAACCTCTGTATCAAAAGCTTTTTCAGTTGCGCCTTCGCCTTCACGGCCTTTAGGTTGGCCGAAGTAGATACCGCCTGTTAGCTCACGGACTACCACGATGTCGAAACCGTTACCTGAGATGTCAGCACGTAAAGGAGAGAAAGACTCTAGACCTTTATGGATTTGAGCTGGACGTAGGTTACAGAACAGTTGGAAGTGTTTACGTAGAGGAAGTAGGGCACCACGCTCTGGTTGGTCGTTCGGTGGAAGGTGTTCCCATTTAGGACCGCCAACAGAACCAAAAAGTACTGCGTCAGATTCTTCACAGCCAGTGACTGTTGCTTCTGGAAGTGGACAGCCGTGGTTATCAATTGCAATACCACCAACATCATACTCTTCGCGAGAAAAGCTAATCGCGTGCTTCTTTTCGATCGCGTCTAGCACTTTATGCGCTTGTTGCATTACTTCTGGGCCAATGCCATCACCAGGTAGTACGGCAATTTTGTATGATTTATCAGTCATGTTAATCCTTTAATTCTTTGTTACTGAGCTATTTAGCTCGTTTTAAATTTTGTCCCTAAAGCCAATAACATCGGCTCTAGGGCTCTGTTATTGGGTGTTTAAACTGTTGCGATTCTTTGCTGTTTCATTTCAGCAATGGTGTCTGCGCGTTGAATGCTATTAATAACGTGCAGTAGCGCCTGACCAGAGGCCTCAACGATATCCGTTGAAACGCCTGTACCGTGGTACTTGCGGCCTTTGTAGTTCGCAATAATATCAGCTTGGCCTAAGCCATCTTCGCCTTCACCTTTCGCGGTAAGGTCGAATTTATCCAATGCAATTTCGTAACCCGTTAAGCGGTAGATACATTGGTATAAAGCATCAACCGGGCCGTTACCGACAGCCGCTTCGCATTTCTCTTCATCACCACATTGCAGCTTGATGCTGGTGGTAGACATAACACTACCAGATTGTACGCTTAGGTAGTTAAGTTTATAGAAGTCATCTTCGTCACGTAGATTTGCGAAGTGCATTAGTGCTTCTAGGTCGTAATCGAATACTTGGCCTTTACGGTCAGCCAGTTTCAAAAAGTCTTCGTACAATGAATCTAGGTTGTACTCATTGTCTTTGTAGCCCATTGCGTCCATGTGGCTCTTAACGGCTGCACGACCACTGCGACTTGTTAGGTTCAATGCCTTGTTTTTCAAGCCAATAGACTCAGGAGTCATGATCTCGTAAGTGTTCTTGTTCTTTAGCATGCCATCTTGGTGAATACCTGAAGAGTGGCTGAACGCGTTTGCACCGACGATAGCTTTGTTGTCTTGAATTGGCATATGGCAAAGCTGGCTAACCAATTTACTGGTACGGTGAATCTCTTTGTGGTCCAAACCGGTATGAACACCTAATAGCTCTTGACGAGTTTTGATGATCATTGCGATTTCTTCTAAAGAACAGTTACCCGCACGCTCACCAATACCATTGATTGTGCCTTCAATTTGTCGAGCACCTGCTTGAACGGCAGCAATTGAGTTAGCAACCGACATGCCTAAGTCATCGTGACAGTGAACAGAGATGATCGCTTGGTCGATGTTGGGTACGCGATCAAATAGCGTTTGGATAATGCCACCAAACTCATTCGGTACTGTGTAGCCTACGGTGTCTGGAATGTTGATGGTTTTTGCGCCCGCGTTAATCGCGGCTTCAACCATACGACATAGGTTGTCGATAGGTGTACGACCGGCATCTTCACAAGAGAACTCAACATCGTCAGTGTAGTTGCGCGCATGCTTTACCGCTTTCACTGCCATCTCGACAACATCGTCGTAGCTGCGGCGTAATTTATCTTGCACGTGAACCGTCGATGTAGAAATGAAGGTATGAATACGGAACTGCTCAGCCACTTTTAGCGCTTCTGCAGCGGCATCGATATCTTTTGCAACTGCACGAGAAAGCGCACAGATACGGCTATCTTTAATATTTTTTGCGATGGTTTGTACTGATTCGAAATCGCCTGGCGATGACACAGGGAAACCCGCTTCAATAACATCTACCCCCAGTCGTTCAAGTGCATAAGCGATCTGTAATTTCTCTTTTACCGTAAGGCTTGCTGCCAACGCTTGCTCGCCGTCACGTAAAGTCGTATCAAAAATTATCACTTGATCGTTCATGGGTGCTTCCTTATATCGATATTGTATCGATTGCTATCCAAATTATTATTGAGAATGATGTTCTTTTAAAAGTGCCAGTTACAAAAAAACCCGCTCAGCGCGGGTTTTAATATTTGTGTAGTTCTTGACCCACAACTTACCCGCGCGATTGGTTCACGATAAGGAGAAGTTTCAGCAGTCGAGAAGAAGAAAAAATCATTACACAAATATCCGTAAATAAACTGTTAACACCATATTTACCGCAATTTATTCTGAGCGTCAAACAAGAAAATCCAATATCAGCGTGCTTTGGCGGTGTTTTTTTTTGGTTTGTGCTGCTTGCGTGTTGTTTGCTGGTGTTATCAGCTGATTGAGTGTTTTGTACTGGGCGGTTAGTTTATCGTTTGGCTGATGTGTAGGTTAAAACTTTGTAGTAAATCTTTTTGATGGAACGATTCACCAATAAAATTAAAAGGGTGGCTAAATTAATTAATCATTTGATTAAATAGTGAGTAATTAATCTTCTACAACCATGTCGATTTATCCCTATAATTAATCGTGTGATTAATTATAGGGATAGGTCTCAGTGATGGCAGCGCGTAAAGCAGGGCGACCTCAACAGAATCTAGATGTACGGCAGTTACTCATTGAGCACGCTCGAGATCTGTTCGTGGTTCAACCGTACGACAAGGTATCGACTCGCTTAGTTGCTGAGCGAGCGGGTGTGAATATTGCGATGATTCGCTATTACTTTGGCAGTAAAGCCGGATTGTTTGAGGCGATGCTGCGTGAAACATTACGCCCTATGCAATTACAAATGCAGAGACTCGTTGATGAAAGCAGTCATGAGAACTTTCTTGATTTAATGCGGACTTACTACAAAGAGATGGTCAAAGTGCCGAAGTTTCCTCGCTTGATAGCCCAAGTGATGAATATGCCTCCCTCTGAAGTGCAAAGAGAGTTGCTCGAAAAGGTTTTCCTCGATGTTGCAAAGCCAGCCCAAGATGTCATTTTTGAAAAGTTGGTTGAACAAGGCATCTTAAAACAGAACATGGATCCAAAATTGTGCCGTATTTCGTATGTAAGCTTGATGGTGTTTCCTTTCATCGCTCCGCCGCCTTTATTGGCAATTCATGGGATTGAGATTAATGAAGAATTTCTTAATCGTTTAATCGAACACAACATTCAATTGATGACTGAAGGCTTTATTAACGCACCGAGCCCTTCTTCCGTGCAGGACCAAAGATAATGAAAATAAATAAAAAACTACTCTTCTTTCCAGCACTTGCGGTTGGTGTTATTGGCCTTGTCGCCGCGATTAACTTGAAGCCGGATCTTCCAACCAAACCTGCGGGTGATAGGGCTCGCTTAGTTGATACTGTGAGCCTAGAACAACAACTGATAGCGCCGTTAGCGGTCGGCTTTGGCAAAGTAGTGCCTAAAGTTGAATGGAAAGCGATTGCTGAGGTGACAGGACAGATCGTGTATCGACATCCAGATCTTGAAAAAGGCCAGGTGATCCCTGCAGGAACGGTCGTGCTCAAGGTTGATCCATTGGATTACGAATTGAAACTGATACAAGCAGAGGCGGATCTAAAATCAAGCCAAACCTCATTAGCGAAATTGAATCAAGAAGAAGACAACCTTAATCAGACTCTTAAGATCGAAAAGAATCGTTTGGTGATCAGCAATAAAGAGCTACAACGTAAACAGGATCTGCGTAAGAAAGGGCTCACCTCTCAATCGGATGTCGACCTGCAACAACAAAGCGCATTGTCTCAGCAGAAGTTGGTATTAGATATCGCGAACCAAATCGCGTTGATGCCAGATGAAAAGCGTGTTGCGGAAGCGGTGATTAAGGTCAACGTGTCTAAGGTAAAAGAGGCGCAGCGCTCTCTCGATAAGACCACGATCACTTTGCCAAGAGCGATGCGAATTGCTCAGGTTGATATCGAACAAAATCAAGTAGTTAACCTTCAGCAGGAGATGTTTATTGCTCACGGGATTAATGTCATGGAAGTAGAGGCGCAACTTTCTATTCACGATATGCAAACTTTAGCCTCCAGCTTTAACCAATTTCCTCGCGATGCTGCAGGAATCCCTAATCCTTATGAAGCGCCAATCAAAGCAAGCATTCAACTTAACAGCGGCAACCTGAACCTCAGTTGGCCAGCGAAGGTGGCAAGAATCAGCGAAACAGTTGATGAAAACCAAGCGACGGCGGGGATTATTCTCGAGATCGCTCAAGATTACTCACAATTGCAACCAGACAGCGCGACGCCTTTGGTTAACGGTATGTTTGTCAAAGCTGAGATTGAGGGTGTCGCCAATCTAAGTTGGGTGGTTCCAGAGCGAGCACTGCATGGTGATAAGGTTTACCTGATGGATGACAACCAGCGTTTGCAAGTGGTCAATGTTGAAGTGCTTTATCGCAGAGACAATCAAGTGGTTGTGAGTGGAGAGCTACAAACTGGAGATAAACTGGTTCTCAATGATGTCCTGCCAGCAATAGAAGGCATGTTACTGAGAGAGTCCAACTCTGAAGAGGCTGAGCTTGAATCAGATACTCAGGAGAGTGCGTCATGATCAAGTTTTTCTCTCGGCACCCAACAGCAGCAAACTTGTTGATGCTTGGGTTGTTGATCTTGGGTATAAGCTCACTATCAACCATCAAACGTGAAACCTTCCCCGCTTACGATCCGCCTTACATTATGGCTGCGATTGTTTATCCCGGCGCCTCTCCACAAGAAGTGGAAGAGAGCTTGTGTGTGCGAATGGAAGATGCAGTAGACGGCTTAGCCAACATTGAAGAAACTCAGTGTGAAGCCATCGAAGGCAGCGCTCGTTTAATTCTAAAGTTAAATGAAAAAGCGGACATCGGCCGAATGCTGGTGGATGTGCAAACCCAGATCAACTCGATCAATGATTTCCCAACTGAGATTGAATCGCCTGTTGTTCAAGAGCTAGATTGGAATGAACCGGTTGTCGATATCGCTATAACAGCCGAAACGTCGTGGCCAGAACTTAAGGCCTACGCGGAAGATCTTAAGCGCACCATGAAGCTTGATTACGATGTCTCTTTGGTCGAGGTTAGCGGCTTCTCGGATCATCAATATCGAGTGGAACTGGATACCCAAGCTATTCGTCAGTTGGGTTTGAGTGTCGGTGATATCGCGGATCAAATTGGTCGACAGAATGTAAAACTGCCGAGTGGTAACGTTGAAACACCAGACAAAAACTTTCTGATTCGTTTCGACGAGAGACGAGTTACGCCTGTTGAGCTGGAAAGCATCGTGGTTGGATCTGCGCCTAATGGCTCGGTGATTCGTTTGAGAGACATAGCCAAAATAACCGACCGCTTTGAGCTTGATGAGCAAAAGGTGCTATTTGATGGCAAGCCTTCAGCGCTGCTTAAGATCAGTAAGAACAAAGAAGACGATGCGCTGCGAATCAAAGAGAACGTAACACGATTCGTTGAAGATCAAAGCGCGATTGCTCCTGATGGCGTGACACTACAAATGACCAACGATCTCTCATCTGTGCTTTGGGATCGTCTAACCATGATGGTGAGCAATGGCTGGCAAGGTATTGTGCTGGTGTTCGCCACCATGTGGCTGTTCTTCAGCTTACGTTATTCATTTTGGGTGGCGGCAGGGTTGCCAGTTGCCTTCCTTGGTGGCTTGTTCTTAATGGCCAACCTTGGTTTGTCGATTAACATTATGTCGCTGGTCGGGTTGTTGATGGCAATCGGTATTATGATGGATGACGCCATCGTGATCGCCGAATCGATAGCCTCCCATTTAGATCGGGGGCAAAACGTTGACGATGCGGTGTACAACGGTGTTAAGAAGGTGCTTCCCGGAGTGTTGTCTTCTTTCCTAACCACGGTGTGTATTTTCGGTAGTTTACTGTTTCTTGATGGTGAGATGGGCGCGGTGCTTAAGGCCGTTCCTCAAGTCTTGATTTTGGTGCTGTCGTTGAGCTTGATTGAAGCCTTCTTGATTCTACCTAATCACCTATCTCATTCATTACATAAAGAAAAGAATGACAAGCCAGCGCTGCGTTTTAAGGTTGTGTTACTTGAGAAATTCGAGAACTTTCGTAATACCACTTTGATGAACATGGTTGAGAAAGTCGTGACCTTCCGTTATGCCTTTATGGGCGGAGTGATTACGCTGTTGTTACTTTCGGTCGCCTTGATTGCTGGTGGTGTTGTCAAATTCCAACCGTTCCCTGAGTTGGATGGCGATATTGCCGAGGCGCGTATCATTCTTCCGCCGGGGGCGTCACTGTCTCAAACCGAGATAGTGGTCGACAAAATTGTTGCATCAGCCGAGCGTTTAAATGCGCAGTGGAGCGAAGAGGTCGAAGAAGGCAATACACTGGTCGAGCACATAACTAGCCAATTCAATGCTAACGCCGATGCCAATGAATCCGGCCCGCACTTAGCCACAGTGCGCTTAGATTTACGCGGAGCAGAGAGTCGTAATACGGTTATCGATGATTTCATTGATGCGTGGCGAGAGGATATTGGCGATTTAGCGGATCCTATTTCATTGGTGTTCAAGCAACCGACTATGGGGCCGGGCGGTCGTGCTATTGAAATCCGCGCCAAACACGATGACCTGAGCGCATTGAAATCCGCTTCTTTGGATATTCAGGAGTACCTTAATCAGTTCGATGGGGTGCACGGCGTGCTTGATGATATGCGCATGGGTAAAGAAGAGATTTTGGTTAAGCTGCGCCCTGGAGCCGAAACCTACAATGTGAATGGGCAGATGATTGCTTCCCAATTGCGTGCGGCTTTCTTTGGTCAGACAGCGGATGAGATTCAAATCGGTGTTGAGAATATCTCGATTGAAGTGCGTCTTGATAAAGAGCAAGCGGGCGACATACAGCAGCTGGCCAACTTCCCGATCATCACCGCAGATGGCAGTCAGATCCCGCTAGCAACGTTGGCGACGTTAGATTTCCAACGTAATTACGTGCGAATTCAGCGTATTGATGGGCTGAGAACCATCAGTATCTTTGGTGATATTGATAACAAGAAAGCGAGTTCATCCGCGATCTTGGCTCAGTTCCAAAAAGATGAAGCCGCCAAACTTATTCAGAAGTACCCGGGTCTACGCTTTGATTTCGAAGGGGAAGCCAAAGATGCGGCTAAGACTGGAGCCTCGATGGGCAAAGGCTTCTTGCTCGGCTTATTCGGCGTGTTTGCGATTCTTAGCTATCAATTCCGAAGCTACTTAGAGCCTGTGGTCGTAATGCTAGCCATTCCACTCGCCTTTATTGGGGTGGTGGTTGGGCACTGGATACTTGGGCACTCTTTGAGTATGCCAAGCATGATGGGCTTCGTGTCGCTTGCCGGGATTGTGGTTAATGATTCCATCTTGTTGGTGCAGTACATTCGTCACCATGTCGATGAGGGAGATAGCGTGCATGACTCGGTGGTGAAAGCCAGTCGCGAGCGTTTCCGAGCGGTATTTTTGACCTCAATGACGACCGCAGCTGGTTTGCTACCGCTGTTGACGGAAACCAGCTTGCAGGCTCAGGTTATCCAGCCATTGGTTATTTCGATTGTGTTTGGCATATTTGCTTCAACCTTATTGGTGCTGTTTATGATCCCAGCGGCCTACGCGATATTGGCGGATTTCGGTTTGGTGAAAAAGCACGAGCCATTAGCGCTATAACTTTTAGTGCTATAGCCTTTAGCGCTATTATCATTAGCGAGCACTATTATCATTAGCGAACGCTATAACCATTAACACGATAGAAGTAGCGTTTGCTTGCTTATATAAAGAAGTAAAAACATAGAAGAATAAAGCGGCCTTGGGTCGCTTTATTTTTATCGACAGTTTCTAGGCCTCATCAGTTTGCTTAGCGAAAGCGGTCAATTCGCCTCAAAATTCATTTTAGTTCATTCAAAACGTCACTTAACTGTCATTTCAGGAGCATAACTTGAGCCTTAACTGAATAAGGATTGTTAAGGAGATTGTATGCGTACTATCGAACCTATTGTCCGCTGGGATGTGGCATTTTCTGTTTTCTGTTTAAAGAGCCGTTATAGCGGACAACAGGCGACACTCAGTAAGGCGGTGTCTCATACTGGAGATGGACACCTTTATGTTTTGATTGCCTTGATTGCACTGCTGGTCGATAGCAACACCGGTCGAGACTTTCTTTTGGTGGGCTTAACCGCCTTCGTAATCGAACTGCCTATTTACTGGTTTGCTAAAAATACCCTCAAGCGCCGTCGACCAGCTGAATTCTCTTCACTACTTCACTCTCATATTGTGCCATCCGATAAATACAGTCTGCCTTCAGGGCATTCCGCTGCTGCTTTTGTTATGGCGACCCTAATCGGGCATTTCTATCCGAGCTTGTACCTCTTTAGCTTGGTGTGGGCAACTGCGATTGCAGGCTCTCGAATCCTGCTCGGTGTGCACTTTTTAACGGACGTACTGATTGGCGCAGCTTTGGGCATCGCTTGTACTAGCCTTGCTATCAGCTTCATCCTGTAATTATTTTGTTGGCAACCACTGCCGAGTTTAAGTGGCAAACTTAAAGGAACATGCATGAAAATTTTATATGGCGTACAAGGCACAGGAAATGGGCACATCGCTCGAGCGAGAGCAATGGCCGTCGCTTTTCGTCAGAAAAATATTGATGTCGATTTTCTGTTCTCTGGGCGAGATGAGAGCAAATACTTTTCGATGGAAGCGTTTGGCAACTATCAGACCCGCAGCGGCTTAACTTTTTACAGCGAGCAGGGGCAGGTTAAATACGGCAAAACATTCATGAAGAACAACATCTGGCGATTTCTCCGTGAGATTAACCAGATCGATCTTACGCCTTATGACTTAGTGATTAATGATTTTGAGCCTGTCACTGCATGGGCGGCTAAGAGACAAGGTGTGCCATGCATTGGGATAAGCCACCAGAATGCGTTTCGTTATGATGTACCCAAAGAAGGGGGCAACTGGATTGAACATTCAGTGATTCAACATTTCGCCCCAACCGAGCACTCTATTGGCTTGCACTGGTATCACTTTGAACAGCCGATTTTGCCGCCTATCGTTCACACGCTGGTTGGTGAGCAACAAACCAAAACAGCACAAGACTTTACGTTGGTCTATTTGCCATTTGAGGATCTTGAGTCGATCTCAGAGCTGCTGATGAAGTTCATTTCGCAAAACTTTGTCTGTTACCACCCGGATGTGATTGAGCATAGCCGAGTTGAAAATATTGAGTTCAAACCACTGAGTCATGCGGGCTTTCAATTCGACCTCAATCAGTGCTCTGGTGTGGTCGCAAATGGCGGCTTTGAATTGCCATCTGAAGCCCTAACTTTGGGGAAGAAATTGCTTCTCAAACCACTCGAAGGACAGTTCGAACAACAGAGCAATGTGGCGACGCTAGAGGCCCTTGGGTTAGCTCAAACCATGACGTTTTTAGATGCGGCTATCTTGCGCGCTTGGCTCAGTGAAAAACAGGCCGAAGTGGTCACCTATCCAGACGTGGCAAGTGCACTCGTTGAGTGGGTATTAGCAGGGAATTGGTCTAATCAAGATGATTTAAGAAAGCAACTTTGGGACAAGGTCGACTTTCCAAGTTATGCATCGCTCACCTAACTCATAAGTGCTATTTCTGAATTGGCCGGTTGAACAATTCACGAGCTCAATAAATTGTAACAAATGTAACCAAACGATAGAACAGCTAAATAAGTCGAAATTAAACTCATAAGTGACGCATTTTATGTTTTTTTATAACTCTATAAATAATTGATTTTTAGATGTTGTTTAATCATTAAGGTAAAATAAAATTATTCTTTATCAATCTTGTTGGTAGCTCGAGATGCATTGGTTAATAGTAATGTCAATCCGAAAAACATCGGTCTGATAAATATAAGAATTAGTGGTTATCTATTCTCATACCATTACCAATTTAACGCTGTCGAACCGACAAGAGGCAACTTGAATGTTAGATAAGAAAGACGCAATGAGTGCTATTGCAAGCTACAGAATGGAAAGCACACTTCGTGGAGTCGACTTAAATCTTTTGACTGTATTTGATGCAGTTATGCAAGAGCAAAACATTACACGTGCAGCTCACAATCTGGGTATGTCTCAGCCTGCTGTAAGTAACGCTGTTGCTCGTCTAAAAGTGATGTTTAACGACGAACTATTCATGCGTCAAGGTCGTGGTATTCAACCGACTCAACGTGCTCGTCAGTTGTTTGGTCCAATCCGCCAAGCGCTACAGTTAGTACGCAACGAACTACCAAGTTCTGTGTTCTCTCCAGAGTCGTCTTCTCGCCTGTTCAAACTAGCGATTTGCAGCCCTTGTGATATGCGTTTTGCTCCTAAGATTATGTCGACAATCAACGAGCAAGCACCTAGCGTGAAACTGCACATGGATGCTGAATTCGATCGTCAACTTTCTGAGCGTATGCGCTACCAAGAAATCGACTTCGTTATTGATTACGCTCGTTTTGATGAGCAAGGCTTCTCAAGCACTGAAATCTTCCAAGACGAATTAGTTGTGGTTGCTTCTGCTTCTCACCCACGTATCAACGGTGAAGTTTCTGCGGCAGAGCTGCTTAACGAAAAGCACGCAAAACTGTCTCGCATCCATGGTCAACGTAGCTTCTCTGAGCAAGCTTACCGTGACCTAGATTGCACGCCTTTCTACGAAGGTACGAGCTTGAGCAACGTTCTTTACGTTGTAGGCCAATCTGAACTAGTAACAATTGCTCCTCGTTGGATGGTAGAACATGCAGCAAACAAAGAGCAGCTTCAGATTCTAGATTTCCCATTCGATAATGCGGCGATTTCTGGCTTCCTAAGCTGGCACGAATCAAGTGAAAAGGATAAAGGACACATTTGGTTACGAGATCAGTTAATGATGATCTGTGGCGAAGTAGTGGCACTTAACTAGACACTAATCCCTATGATTTATAAGCCCTAAGCTAGGAGACTGGCTTAGGGCTTTTTTATGCGCGCTATTTTAGTAGGTAGAAAACTTAGCGTGAGACGTACTATTACTTATAACTTTGAGCTTCATCAGTTGCCTTTTCCATGATCAGAGGTACACTTGTGCGCTCAAAAAAGCTTACAGGTGTAAGCCTAAAGGTAAAGAGATGGCCAATTTAGATTTTCATATCGTAAAAAGACTTCGTGACCAAATTGCCCAAGGCGGCAACCGTACAGCTTTGAAGCACAAAGTAGACAATGTATGGCAAGGCATTAGCTGGGAACAGTTTGGACAACAAATCGATACGCTTTCATTAGCACTATTGGCTCAGGGACTGAGAGTTCAAGATAAGATCGGTATCTATTCAAATAATATGCCTCAATGGACCGTGGCAGATTTTGCATCTTTACAAGCTCGTCTTGTGACTGTGCCGATTTATCCAACCAACACAGCAGCACAGTCGTCTTACATCATCCAAAATGCGGATGTGAAGATCTTATTCGTTGGTGAGCAAGTTCAATTTGACGCGGCGGTGAGCCTATTCGAAGAGTGTGAACAGCTAGAAGTGGTTGTCGCGATGTCTGATGATATCGATCTTCAAGGCCATAGCTTTGCGGTATCTTGGGCTGATTTCATGGCGCGCGGTGTTGAAGCTCAGCAAGCTGAACTTGATGCTCGTCTTGCAGATGCAAGCATGGACGACTTACTGACTCTTATCTATACCTCTGGTACTACTGGCCAGCCGAAAGGCGTAATGCTTGATTACACCAATATTGGCTATCAATTAGAAGGCCATGACGAGCGTCTAAGTTTAAGCAAAGACGATGTCTCATTGTGTTTCTTACCTCTATCTCACGTATTTGAGCGTGCGTGGACGTTCTACGTTCTCTATAAAGGCGCAACCAACTGTTACTTGCAAGATACCATGCAGGTGCGTGACGCGCTGAGCGACGTGAAGCCAACCGTAATGTGTGCGGTTCCACGTTTCTACGAGAAGATTTTCTCTGCGATTCACGAGAAGGTTTCGAAAGCGCCGTTTATCCGCAAGGTTCTATTTACTTGGGCGGTGAACATGGGAGCGAAACTCTCTGTTTGTCACCAAGAAGGTCGTACTCCATCGTTGATGCTGAAGAAGAGCCATGCGCTAGCTGATAAGCTTGTGCTATCTAAACTGCGCGCTCTACTCGGCGGTAACATCAACTTCATGCCATGTGGTGGCGCGAAGCTTGATGAGACGATTGGTCGTTTCTTCCATGCTATCGGCATTAACGTAAAACTTGGCTACGGCATGACAGAAACCACGGCAACAGTATCTTGTTGGGATGATCGCTGTTTTAACCCTGATTCGATTGGTATGTCGATGCCGGGCGCAGAAGTAAAAATTGGTGCTAAGGACGAGATTCTTGTTCGCGGTCCAATGGTGATGCGTGGCTACTACAAGATGCCAGAAGAGACAGCTAAGACATTCGATGAGCACGGTTTCTTGAAAACCGGTGATGCGGGTCATTTTGATGAAAATGGTAACCTGTTCATTACTGATCGTATCAAAGAGCTGATGAAAACTTCTGGTGGTAAGTATATTGCCCCGCAAGTGGTTGAAGGTGCGATTGGTAAAGATCACTTTATCGAACAGATTGCTGTTATCGCTGACACACGCAAATTCGTTTCTGCGCTGATTGTTCCTTGTTATGACTCGCTAGAAGAGTACGCCAAAGAGCTTAATATCAAGTATCACGATCGCGTTGAACTTGTTAAGCACCACCAAATCGTCGAGATGCTAGAAAAGCGTGTGAATGACCTACAGCAAGAACTGGCTAAGTTTGAGCAAGTGAAGAAATTCAAACTGCTACCAAAAGCATTTTCTATGGATGATGGTGAACTGACACCAACTCAAAAATTGCGTCGTAAAGTTATCAACGATAAGTATCAAGACGAAATCGAAGAAATGTACAACGAAAAGCCTAAAGATAAGTAGTTTTCTGCTTAGATAAATTTTCAGTTGTTTAAAAATCCCCCTACGAATGTGATTGCATTTTTAGGGGGATTTTTTGTATCTAATGACACAGCACAATGTGCGAAAGCGCACACCAGCAAGCTCGCGGTTTATCGATAAATAGCGATCTATTAAAATATTAAGTGCTTTTTTTTGTTCGCTAACTAGTGTTTAAACCTGGCGTGGGGGGCTGAGTTGGGTTTTATTTAATGCTTTGAGCTAATAGTTGGTTTTTTGGCACAGTTGCCGAATAACAGGTGTTAGACCAGATGATAATAAAGCGTTAAAGTTGTTTCGTATTACTGTTTGTTGTTATCACGACAGACAGCCATAGCCGAAAAAGTGGAAGTATTTCGAATTAGGCTACGAATAAGCCCTAGACTATGAAAAACCAGCCCAACATGTTCACCAAATATGATTGGAAACTGGTGAGGAGAGCAATATGACAACAAAACCTGAAACAGCCATGTCATCCGGCGCTGAAATGTTATCCGGCGCTGAGATGGTGGTGCAGTCTCTAATTGAAGAGGGTGTAGAACAAATCTTTGGTTACCCAGGTGGTTCTGTACTTGATATCTATGATGCACTGCATGCTAAAACTGCTGAAATTAAACACGTATTAGTAAGACACGAACAAGCCGCGACCCATATGGCCGATGGCTATACTCGTTCTACCGGTAAACCTGGTGTAGTACTGGTATGTTCTGGTCCAGGCGCAACCAATACCGTTACTGGTATCGCAACAGCCTACATGGACTCAATCCCAATGATTGTTATTTCTGGTAACGTACCAAATAACCTTATTGGTAACGACGCCTTTCAAGAGTGTGACATCGTGGGCGTATCCCGTCCGATCGTTAAGCACAGCTTCCTCGTGAAGAAAGCGGAAGATATCCCTGAAGTCGTTAAAAAAGCATTCTATATTTCAACGACAGGACGTCCTGGTCCTGTGGTTATTGATCTGCCTAAAGACATTTTAAACCCACAAATCAAGCTTCCTTATGAATACCCAGAAACGCTGAAGATGCGTTCGTATAACCCAACGGTTACGGGTCATAAAGGTCAAATCAAGAAAGCATTAAAAGCACTCCTTGAAGCGAAGAAGCCAGTACTTTATGTCGGTGGTGGTGCGGTTATTTCTGAGGCTGATAAGCCACTGTTAACATTAGCAGAGGCATTGAATTTACCCGTGGTTAGCACCCTAATGGGGCTTGGCGCTTTTCCGGGCACCCATAGAAACTCTTTGGGTATGTTGGGCATGCACGGTTTGTATGAAGCCAACATGGCAATGCACAACGCAGATTTGATCTTTGGTATTGGCGTGCGTTTCGATGATCGAACGACCAATAACCTGGATAAGTACTGCCCTGATGCGAAGATCATGCACATTGATATCGATCCATCTTCTATCTCTAAGAACGTGAAAGTGGACCTACCGATTGTAGGCTCAGCGGAGAAAGTTCTAGAGAGCATGGTCAACCTGCTTGTTGAACAAGGTGGAAGTAACGATGCGCAAGCGATGGAAAGCTGGTGGAGTGAAATTAAACAGTGGCAAGAACGCGACTGTTTAGCTTATGAGAAATCATCTGAGAGAATTAAGCCACAACAAGTTATTGAAACACTGCATAAAGTAACCAATGGCGATGCTTATGTTGCTTCTGATGTAGGCCAACACCAAATGTTTGCTGCTTTGTATTACCCGTTTAACAAGCCACGCCGTTGGATTAACTCCGGTGGTCTAGGCACGATGGGTTTTGGTCTACCTGCAGGTATGGGCGTTAAGTTTGCTAAACCAGATGAAGAGGTGGTTGTGGTAACCGGTGACGGCAGCATTCAAATGAATATCCAAGAGCTGTCGACTGCGCTGCAATACAATATCCCGGTTAAGATTATTAACCTTAACAACCGTTTCCTAGGCATGGTAAAACAGTGGCAAGACATTGTTTATCAAGGCCGTTACTCTAACTCATATATGGACTCTGTTCCTGATTTTGCTGCTATCGCTGAGGCTTATGGCCACGTTGGTATGCGCATTTCATCTCCGGATGAATTGGAATCAGGTTTGGAAAAAGCACTGGCGATGAAAGACCGTTTGGTATTTGTCGATATTAGTGTGGATGACACCGAGCACGTATACCCAATGCAGATCAAAGGCGAGGGTATGGATAACATGTGGCTAAGCAAAACGGAGAGAACATAATATGAGACACATTATTTCACTACTAATGGAAAACCAACCTGGTGCGCTTTCTCGTGTGGTTGGCTTGTTTTCTCAGCGTGGCTACAACATCGAGTCTTTGAACGTATCTCCAACCGATGATCCTACGCTGTCTCGTTTGAACGTCACTACTAACTCGAGCGAAATGCAGCTTGAGCAGATTCAGAAACAACTGCATAAGCTAATCGACGTACTTAAAGTACAAGAAGTGTCTGAACTTGAACACATTGAACGTGAGCTGTTGATGGTAAAAGTACGTGCGAGCGGCTTTGCTCGTGCGGAAGTGAAGCGCACAGCGGATATCTTCCGTGGTCAGATCGTTGATGTTACGGCTTCTCAATATACGGTTCAAATGGCGGGTACTAGCGAGAAACTGGATGCCTTCATTCAGGCGCTGTCTGAAGTGACGGAAGTGCTTGAAGTAGCTCGAAGTGGTGTTGTTGGCATCGCACGAGGCGAACGTGCGTTGAAAGCCTAGACGATAAGTCTTTAAAAAATAACTTTAAAGCCGCTTTTTTAAGCGGCTTTTATTTTGTTAATTTTTTAGAGTGCTATAATCCCGCGCTGCACTTCCATTCATCTGAGTTAGCAATGCGAAATAAAAAATCAATAATTACATTGCTGATTATCTCTATCATATTGTCTTCTGCAGTATGTCTGTATTATTTGCAGCGCTACAAAGAAGTAAAACAGCAGAGCTTTGACTACTCAGCTAAGCAAGCCGTTCATCAGTTAGTGTATGCCAAGCGAGATTATGATCTTCTCAAGACTCAGTTAGTCTCGGTCATGGAGCTACTCAGTCATAGCCAGAGCTTGGTTAACTTTGCTTCCTCTCCCTCAGACCAAACCAAACATCTACTTGAAGAGGTCTGGCAATCTGTTCTCGTGAACCAGAAGTGGTATACACAAATCCATCTGTTAGATGTCACTGGCAAAGAATTGGTGCGTGTTAACTATTCCTCTGATACCGGTAGAGTGACGTTTCCTCAACAGCTGCAAGATAGGTCGGATTCTAACTACTTCCAATACGCTCAAAAACTAGAAGCCGAACAGATTGGCGGTTGGGGTATTGAGCTTGAAACTGAGCATGGTGAAGTCACCTTCCCTTATTCGCCGGTAATCCGTGTCTTTACCCCAGTAGAAACCCCTGACGAAAGAGTAGGCTACCTCGTCATCAATCTTGATGTATGGGGCTTATCGTCGCGTCTGAGCTTTTCACCAGATAACGATCTTAGAGCAGAAGTTCTTAATGAAGCGGGTTATTACATCGCGAGTAACAACAGCGGTAAGTTGTTCGGAGACTCTATTCCTGAAAGAAAAGGCTATAACCTGAAAAATATCGCGCCGAAGACGTGGGATGCGATCTCCAATGATCAGGTGGGATACGTTTTTGAAGATGGTAATTTGTTTGCCTTTAACACGGTTATGCTCGCGAACAGTCAAAAGGTCCATTTACTGATTCAACTTAATCAAAAGCAACTGATGGATCGGGCTGAGCGTGATCTAGATGATTTGGCCCATGAAGAGATCATTGTTCTGATTACGGTGCTGATATTCGCTTTCCCGTTTGCTTACCTGGTGACGCACTGCCGACGCCGAAGCCTAGAGAGTAAATTGGCACGCGCCGCATTGAATGGTATGTCGGCAGTGATGATCTCTGACAAGCAGCACCGCACAATGATGATCAACAACGAATTTGAGAACATGACTGGGTACTGCAAAAAACAGGTGATCGGTCAAAATGCATTGCAGTTGCTGCTTGAGAATGCCGACCAAGTGCTCTCAAGCTCGGCTATTTGGAGTCATTTAGAGCAAGAAGAAGTATGGGAAGGGGAGGTTCAGTGTAAGAACAAGCTGCGTATTCCTTTTACTGCGATCATGCGAGTGCATGCGGTCAAAAACAATTCAGGCAAAGTCAGTTACTACATCACTTCGTTGGTTGATATTTCCGTAAGGAAGGAGCTTGAGGTGCGTTTGAGGATCTTAAGTGAACGTGACTCTTTGAGTAACCTCTGGAACAGACGAAAGTTCGAAGAGCAGTTGGCCTACTATTCTCGCTTGGTTGAGCGTTACCCGAACGAAGCGACCACTTGCTTAGCCTTAGTCGACATCGATAACTTCAAGCGAATCAATGATGAACTTGGCCACGACGAAGGTGACCGTGTGATTGCTGGTGTTGCTAAGCTTCTGCAAGACAGTCTTCGTGGGACGGATTTTGTTGCACGTGTCGGAGGGGAAGAGTTTGCACTCTTGATGCCACACACCTCACTGCCAGAAGCAAAGCGCGTATTGGATCGCTTGCGAATAGAGATTGAACTGGCAGCCGGAACTAAGGTAACGGTGAGTGTTGGCTTTACTGATTTAACAAGTAACAGTACTCGCTCATACAAGTGTGCCGATGTTGCGCTTTACGAATCTAAATCGTCTGGTCGTAATACGGTCTCTATGTGTCCTAGCTACGATGATGTCGCTTAGGTTCGCTTCTATCTAGTCCTGTCTTCTATTTGCTTCACCTCTTCAAGTCGCGCCCCGACTCCTTTCCCTCTTTTTATTAGGAATCTCACTTTTGAGCGACCTGTGTCACAAAATCTATACAGTTAGACTAAAGTCTAATGTTGGTGGAAATTTGAGCTAAAATGAACAGTAAGTAAACTACTTTGCTTCAGATTACATCGTGTTAAACGATGTAATAAATAGAGTGTTTACCAGATGTAAAAGGATGACACCGTTAACTTAATTCAGCTGGTTAGCTAGCCTTATCAATAACTTGAAAGGCAGCAGTAGAATTAGGTTAGCTGGAGCAAGAGTTTGGGGATCATACAGTCTGGTTAAAAGAGGCGTGGTATGTTTGTCGATTTTTTAGTTAGGTTAACCATAGGCACATTAGCCATTCTTGGCTTTCAACTTAGTGCATTGTATTTTTTACCTATGGTTGTGCTGCTCAATACTCATCACAAAGAGTTTTTTGGGTGGTAGTTCAGTCGTGGTACTGGAAACAAAAAAACGGAGCCGCTGGGCTCCGTTTTTATTTGGTTAGAATCTATCTTGGCATCATGCCGCTTCGATAACTTCTTCAATTCGTTTCATTGAACCTAGTAAGTGTTGATCAAGCAGTTCTGTTGCTTGTTCTACATTCTTAGAGAGTACTAGTTTCATGATCATTTCGTGCTCATCAATATTGAACAGATCATCAGATGCGCTTTCTGCAGACATAGCGAGGAAGCGGTAACGTTTCACTTGGTTAATTAGGTCATCAAAGAACTTAAACATGTTCTCTGAATCTGCACCTTCAAGCAGTGCGACATGGAATTGCTGGTGGCGCTCTTCCCATTCTACACAGTCAAACTCTTCAGATACGTACTGTACTCGCGATAGTTTATGGTAAGACGTTAGTACATCCAGTTCCCAGCTCTCATCACCTGCTGCAATCGCTTTTTTAAGCAGAACCGATGATACAACACGAAGGCTTTCGTATAGGTCATTCAGTTCTTTCTTTGATACAGGAGATACCCAGCAGCCTTTTTGTGGCTCTAGCTTTACGTATTTACTCCAAGACAATTGCACTAGGGCTTCACGAATTGGAGATGCACCAACGTTGTATCTATTTTTTAGATCAGCAACAACGAGCTTTTGACCTGGGGTTAATTCACCGTTGAGAATATCTTGGCGAATCATCTTTGATACTTTGTCAGTGAGAGTAGGACTAGACATTACAAACCTCATGTATATTTGATTTCTAGTCTGCTAATCCATCTCTTGGAAAGAGCCATTGGATATTAACAGTACGTAGTTCTATCTTGTTTGATAATATAGCGTACTGAAAAGTTAGGCAAGATTTGTTTCATAAAAAAAGAGGGCCGAAGCCCTCTTTTATATTTTTATGCGAATCGGTTCATTCTTATAGAACGTGAACAGATGCCGTGTTTGTAGTACCAGAAGCCACTAGAGCGCCAGAAACCATTACTACGATATCGCCTTTGTTACCTAGGCCAGATTGTAGAGCGATTTCTTTACCGTTGATGTAGAACGTGTCTGTGTTCTCGATAGAGTCAACAAGAACTGGTTTAACACCTTTAGTAAGAACTAGCTGTGCAGCTGTCTTTTCGTTAGTTGTTAGAGCAAGGATGTTTGCTGTTGGGAAGTACTTACGTACTGAACGTGCAGACTTACCGCCTTCAGTTGCAACAACGATTAGAGGAGCAGCTAGCTTCTCTGCTGTGTCTACAGCGCCTTTACATACTGCTTCAGTGATGCGTAGACGTGGGCTGTCTAGACGAGAACCTAGCTCAGCTTTAAGAGCTGAATCAGTACGGTTCGCGATTTGAGCCATGATAGTAACAGCTTCAACTGGGTACTTACCTTTAGCAGTTTCACCAGAAAGCATTACTGCATCAGTACCATCCATGATTGCGTTCGCAACGTCACCCGCTTCAGCACGAGTTGGACGTGGGTTGCTGATCATAGAGTCAAGCATTTGAGTTGCAGTGATAACCATCTTACGTGCACGGTTACACTTCTCGATCATCATCTTCTGAGCGAAGATTACTTCTTCAGCTGGGATTTCAACACCTAGGTCACCACGAGCAACCATGATGCCGTCAGAAGCTTCAAGGATTGAATCGAAGTTATCTACACCTTCTTGGTTTTCAATCTTAGAAATGATGTGGATGTTCTCGCCGCCGTTAGCGTTTAGAAGCTCACGGATTTCTTTAACGTCTTCTTCTTTACGGATGAAAGAAGCAGCAACGAAATCTACGCCTTGCTCACAACCAAACTTAAGGTCAGCTTTGTCTTTCTCAGAAAGAGCAGGAAGTTGAACAGAAACGCCAGGAAGGTTAACACCTTTGTTTTCGCCTAGAGCACCGTTGTTAAGAACTTTACACTTAACTTCAGTTTCTGTTGTTGCGATAACTTCCATTTCGATTAGGCCGTCATCAACAAGGATAGTGTTACCTGCTGTTAGGTCTTTAGCGAAACCTAGGTAAGTTACTGCTACTACGTCTTTGTTACCAACAACTGTTGCGTCAGTTGTGAAAGTGAACTCTTGACCAGCTACTAGATCTACGTCGTTACCATCTTCAAGTTTGATAGTACGGATTTCTGGACCTTTAGTATCTAGAAGGATAGCAAGTTGCTCACCTTTGTTTTCCATTACTTTACGGAAGTTCGCGATACGAGTGCCGTGCTCTGCGAAATCACCGTGAGAGAAGTTAAGACGCATAACGTTCATGCCAGCATCTACTAGTTCAGTTAGCTTCTCTACAGATTCAGTTTTAGGGCCAATCGTACATACGATTTTGGTCTTTTTCATGGAAGGTACTCTCCGGTAAGTATTGTTACAATTTGAAATTTATTTAAGTTCTGAAGATTGGTCCGCTACATCAACATTTTGTGCCTGTTGTGTAAAAGCGCGGGACTTCCAATATGTCCTTCAGAGTTGTAAGTCTTTCATCAATTTTAGTCATTTTATGACTAAAAGATTTTGATTCAATATCGGTTTTCTGTGACTTACCCCACTATATAGGGGGTAAGTTGCAAAAAAATAACAGTCAGTTTTGTAATTTTTTTTCTTTTCGGGTGCGGATTCTACCACCTAATGAGTTCAATATCACTGTTTAACAATTGTCTTAGGACAAGGTTTTATCGCTATTTATTAATTTTTTGGATCAAAATAAATGGACTAAATAGTTTCGTTGTAACTATAATATGTTTCACATCGAAACTTAATGGCCTTTTTTAAATGTCGAAACGAAACACCCAGCTCAGAAGACATGCAATTTCTAACCTAGTGAATGAAAAAGGGGAGGTTAGTGTTGATGAATTATCCGCTAAGTTCGAAACCTCAGAAGTCACTATTAGAAAGGACTTGGCGTCTTTAGAGAAAAACGGTCAGCTTTTACGCCGTTATGGTGGTGCGATTTCGTTACCGAAAGAGGTTGTCAACGAAGAGCTGGGTCAACAAGTTTCGACTCGAAAGATTTCATTGGCAAAAGCCGCTGCAGATTTAATTCGCGACCATAACCGCATCGTGATCGATAGTGGCAGTACGACCGGTGCTCTAATTCAGCAGCTTAATGCTAAGCGTGGCTTGGTTGTTATGACCAACTCATTGCACGTTGCTAATGCGCTTAATGAGCTTGAAAGCGAGCCGACGTTATTAATGACTGGCGGCACTTGGGATACCCATTCGGACTCTTTCCAAGGCAAAGTTGCAGAGTCGGTACTTCGTGCTTACGATTTTGACCAACTATTTATTGGGGCTGATGGTATCGACCTCGATAGAGGCACAACCACGTTTAACGAACTGGTTGGCCTGAGCAAAGTAATGGCTGAAGTGTCACGAGAAGTGATCGTGATGGTTGAGTCGGAAAAGGTGGGACGAAAGATCCCGAACTTAGAGCTGGCATGGGAACACATTGACATCTTAATTACCGATACAGACTTAGGCGAAGAATCCAAAGCAAGTATCGAATCACATGATGTTCGAGTGATCCTGACCGATCCAGCGTAAAAACAAATTTAAGTATTATGCATTTACCTTCCTATAATTGATCTTAATGAAGATTTGGCCTTTGCTTGCTGCCAATAGGAATAAAACAAAATTGATGGAGTGAAACTATGTGTGGAATTGTTGGTGCAGTAGCACAGCGTGATGTAGCTGAAATTTTAGTAGAAGGCCTTCGTCGTCTAGAATACCGTGGCTACGATTCAGCTGGTGTCGCTGTAGTCGATACTGAATCTAACCTAACTCGTGTACGCCGCCTAGGTAAAGTACAAGAGCTAGCTGACGCAGTAGAAGAGCAACAAGTGATTGGTGGTACAGGTATCGCTCATACACGTTGGGCGACACACGGTGAGCCGTCTGAAGCGAACGCACACCCACACATGTCTGGTGATATTGCCGTTGTACACAATGGCATTATCGAAAACCACGAAGCACTGCGCGCTATGCTGCAAGAGCGTGGTTACGTATTTACTTCACAAACGGATACAGAAGTTATTGCTCACTTAGTTGAGTGGGAACTTCGCACTTCAGCTTCTTTGGTTGAAGCGCTACAGAAAACAGCAAAACAATTAGACGGTGCGTACGGCACGGTTGCGGTTGATCGTAAAGATCCTAGCCGTATCGTTGTAGCTCGTTCTGGTAGCCCGATCGTTATCGGTTTTGGTGTCGGCGAGAACTTCCTTGCTTCTGATCAACTGGCGCTACTGAGCGTAACTCGTCGCTTCATGTACCTAGAAGAAGGTGATGTTGCTGAGGTAACTCGTCGTGATGTTACGGTATTTGATGTAGCGGGTGAGCGTGTTGAGCGTGAAATCGTTGAGTCAAACGCTGAACACGACGCAGGTGACAAAGGTCAATACCGCCACTTCATGCAGAAAGAGATCTTCGAGCAGCCAACAGCGCTGATCAATACAATGGAAGGCCGTATCTCTGACACTTCGGTTATCACTAACGCGATCGGCGTTAAAGCTGAAGAGATCCTAAGCAAGGTTGAACACGTGCAGATCATCGCATGTGGTACGTCTTACAACTCAGGCATGGCAGCGCGTTACTGGTTTGAATCTCTAGCTGGCGTAAGCTGTGACGTAGAGATTGCTTCTGAATTCCGTTACCGTGATTTCGTTGTTCGTCCGAACAGCCTATTGGTGACTCTGTCTCAATCTGGTGAAACGGCGGATACGCTTGCTGCACTTCGTCTTGCAAAAGAGAAGGGTTATATGTCTGCAATGACTATCTGTAACGTTGCGGGTTCTTCACTGGTTCGTGAATCTGATTTTGCCTTCATGACTCGCGCAGGAACAGAGATCGGTGTTGCTTCTACTAAAGCTTTCACAACTCAACTAGCAGCGATGCTGATGATGGTAACGTCAATTGGTCGTCTACAAGGTCGTATCAATGAAGAAAAAGAAGCGGAAATCGTTCAAGCACTTCACCAACTGCCTGCTGATATCGAGAAAGCATTAGCGTTCGATAAAGAAATTGAAGCACTGGCACCTGATTTTGCTGATAAGCATCACACACTGTTCTTGGGTCGTGGTGAGTTCTACCCAATCGCGATGGAAGCGTCTCTTAAACTGAAAGAGATCTCTTACATCCACGCAGAAGCATACGCAGCTGGTGAGCTTAAGCACGGTCCTTTGGCTCTTATCGATGCAGATATGCCTGTAGTCGTTATTGCACCAAGCAACGACTTGCTAGAGAAGCTGAAATCGAACGTTGAAGAAGTGCGTGCTCGTGGCGGTCTACTTTACGTATTCGCTGATGAAGATGCGGGCTTTGAAAGCGATGAGAACATGAAGATCATCAAGATGCCTCACGTAAGTGAAGTAACAGCGCCTATCTACTACACAGTACCGATGCAGCTGCTGTCTTACCATGTCGCACTAATAAAAGGTACCGACGTTGACCAACCTCGTAACCTAGCGAAAGCGGTAACAGTTGAGTAATCGACAGCTTACCTAAGATATAGATAATAAGAAGCCCATCCTGTGATGGGCTTTTTTATGTCTGTTAGTTAACGATCAGTGTTAGAGCTAGCTGTAGCGTCATTAAGCGCTCAGTGCTTGCTCTAGGTCAGCCAAGATATCGTCAATGTGCTCGATACCTACTGATAGGCGAATCATCTCCGGTGATACACCGGCTTGTTTCTGTTCAGCTTCGCTTAGTTGACGGTGTGTCGTCGAAGCTGGGTGACAAGCGAGAGATTTCGCATCGCCAATGTTAACTAAGCGCTTGAAGATTTGCAGTGCATCATAGAAGCGAACACCGGCTTCATAACCGTCTTTTAAACCAAAAGATAGAATAGCCGATGGCTTACCCTGCATGTATTTTTCAGCAAGCGGGTAGAATTCTGAGCTAGGCAGACCAGCGTAGCTTACCCAACTGACTTTTTCGTGTTGGCTGAGGTATTCTGCCACTTTCAAGGCATTCTCTGTGTGTCGCTCCATACGTAACGACAATGTCTCCAAGCCTTGCATCAACATGAAAGCATTCATTGGCGACAGTGCTGCACCTGTATTACGTAGGGGAACCGTTCTAGCTCGACCAATAAACGCAGCCTCACCAAATGCCTCGGTATAAACCACGCCATGATAAGAAGGCTCTGGCTGATTAAAAACAGGGAAGCGCTCTTTGTGCTCTGCCCATGGGAATTTTCCTGAATCGACAATCACGCCACCTAACGTTGTACCGTGACCACCCACGTATTTGGTTAGTGAGTGCACCACGATGTCAGCACCAAAATCGATAGGTTTACACAGCACAGGCGTCGCGACTGTGTTATCAACAATCACAGGCACTCCTTGTGCGTGGGCAAGTTCTGCAACACGTTCTAAGTCGATGATATTACCAGCAGGGTTACCAATACTTTCACAGTAAACCGCCTTGGTTTTTTCATCGATCAGTGCCGCTAAGCTTTCTGGTTTGTCGTCTTTAGCAAAACGAACTTCAATTCCTTGGTTTGGCAACATGTGAGCAAATAGGGTGTAAGTACCACCGTAAAGCTGAGGCGTTGAGACAATGTTGTCACCGATTTGCGCCAACGTCTGAATCGCGTAGTTGATCGCAGCACTGCCCGCACTTACCACTAAGCCTGCAATCCCCCCTTCTAAGGCTGCCATGCGTTTTTCTAACACATCATTGGTTGGATTCATTATCCGTGTGTAGATATTACCTGGCACCGCAAGGTTAAACAGGTCGGCGCCATGTTGTGCGTCATCGAATTCGTAAGCGACGGTTTGGTAAATAGGTGTGGCAACCGATTTGGTTGTTGGATCAGTTTCGTAGCCGAAGTGAATCGAGAGTGTTTCGTCTTTCATGTTTCTTCCCTGAACTATTGAATGATTTGTGTACACTCATATTGCCGATTTTTTTATAAAAGAAAAGTATGTTTAGTCACAGAGAGGCAATTGGAATTGTGTGCGGGACGATTCGTTTTTGGTTCGGAAGTGCAGGGTGTGATTGGTACTGAATCAGAAAAGCAAAAAGCCAGAGCAGCGTGAACTGTTCTGGCTTTTCTAATTTGGTGGCCCCTCCCAGATTTGAACTGGGGACCGAACGATTATGAGTCGTGCGCTCTAACCACTGAGCTAAGGGGCCGTAGGGCATAGATTATAGGGGAAGCATTCAGTGGTGTCTAGACACTATAAGGGGCAATTCCGCTTACATCTTAGCCACTTAAATCACACGGATAAAAAAAAGGTGAGCCAACGCTCACCTTTTCTTATTTATGCTTAAAAGCTAACCGCACTAAAGTGTGTGATTACTCGTCTAGGAAGCTACGCAGAGTTTCTGAGCGGCTTGGGTGACGAAGTTTACGCAGTGCTTTTGCTTCGATCTGACGGATACGTTCACGAGTTACGTCGAACTGTTTACCAACCTCTTCAAGAGTGTGGTCAGTGTTCATGTCGATACCGAAACGCATACGCAGTACTTTAGCTTCACGAGGTGTTAGGCCTGCAAGAACGTCTTTAGTTGCACCGCGTAGGCTGGTTGCCGTTGCAGAGTCTAGAGGTAGTTCTAGCGTTGTATCTTCGATGAAATCACCTAGGTGCGAATCTTCGTCGTCACCGATTGGTGTCTCCATTGAGATTGGCTCTTTAGCGATTTTCAGTACTTTACGGATCTTGTCTTCAGGCATTTGCATGCGTTCAGCTAGCTCTTCCGGAAGTGGTTCACGACCCATCTCTTGTAGCATTTGACGAGAGATACGGTTTAGTTTGTTGATCGTTTCGATCATGTGAACCGGAATACGGATAGTACGAGCTTGGTCGGCAATCGAACGAGTGATTGCTTGACGGATCCACCAAGTAGCGTAAGTAGAGAACTTATAACCACGACGGTATTCAAACTTATCTACCGCTTTCATCAGACCGATGTTACCTTCTTGGATTAGATCCAGGAATTGTAGACCACGGTTTGTGTACTTCTTAGCAATCGAGATTACTAGACGTAAGTTCGCTTCAACCATCTCTTTCTTCGCACGACGAGCTTTCGCTTCACCGATAGACATACGACGGCTGATATCTTTGATGCTTTGAACAGTAAGAGACGTTTCACGTTCGATCATATCCAGTTTTTGGATAGAGCGACGGATGTCGTGCTCGTTACGTTTGATCTTTTCTGCGTATGGCTTGTCTGAAGCAAGAACTTCATCCAACCATGCTTCGCTAGATTCGTTACCAGTAAATAGAGCAATGAAAGATTTCTTCGGCATTTTGCCGTACTCAACCGTTTGACGCATGATTAGGCGTTCTTGAGTACGTACGCGATCCATAGAGTTACGCAGTTCGTTTACTAGGTAATCAAACTGTTTTGGTGTTAGACGGAACTCTTTGAATACGTCTTGCATCATTGTCGTTGCAAGCGTTGCTTTCGGGCTTTCATGGCCGTACTCGTTGATCGCTAGCTGACGGTTCTGGTAGCTAGTACGAAGCGCTGTGAACTTCTCAAGAGCAAGCTCAGGATCGATACCTGTATCTTCTTCTTCCTCTTCCTCGTCGTCTTCAGCGTCTTCTTTGTCTTCGTCTTCCAGATCAGTTTCAGCAAGTTCTGAACCGATGTGAGTCGCCGTTGGCGCAGCTGTGCCATCGTCGTCAGGGTCAACAAAGCCATTGATTAGGTCTGTTAAGCGAATCTCTTCTGCTTGTACGCGGTCAAACTGTTCCAAGATGTATGGAATAGTGCCTGGGTACTCAGCAACCGATAGTTGAACTGTATTGATACCATCTTCAATACGTTTCGCAATGTCGATTTCGCCTTCACGAGTCAGTAGTTCAACCGTACCCATTTCACGCATGTACATACGAACTGGGTCAGTAGTACGGCCAATCTCGCTTTCTACGCTTGAAAGCGCAGCAGCTGCAGCTTCGGCTGCATCTTCATCTATATTGGCATCGTCATCATTAAGTGCTAGATCATCAGCATCAGGTGCAGTTTCAACTACCTTGATACCCATGTCGTTGATCATTTGAATGATGTCTTCTACCTGTTCAGAATCCACGATTTCTGCAGGTAGGTGGTCGTTTACTTCGGCGTAGGTCAGATAGCCTTGTTCCTTGCCTTTAATAACAAGTAATTTAAGCTGTGACTGCGGATTTTGATCCATAGATGATATCCAACTTCAGGTCTGGTGAAGGACGTTGCATTCTCAAATGCAAACCAATTATGTTAACAAATTTATTAAATGCTGACTAATCAAACAGGGTTACGCTTTTAGATCTAGCATTAAAGCTAGTAGCTCCCTTTTTTCTTCGGCTGATAAACCGACGCTTCTTGCTTTGGCCTGCAGGTTTTCAATTTGTTTTTCAACGCACTGGGCAAGTATGTTGTCCAATGAGTCTAAAAATATGTCTTCTTGATTGTCTTCGTCGAGGGGGATTTCCCAGCTCGCGAGACGAGACAGAAGAGCCTCATGTTTATTGTGTCGCCAATGCTCTAATAATTGGCCTGTGTTGATATGGGGATGCTCGTGGCATTTATCAAGTACTTCGACGAATAAACTTAGTCCAGGCAGCTGTAAGCCTTTGACACTTGATAAATCCGGTACCATATCAGCATAGCTCGGATTTTGGATAAGCAAAGCGATAACTTCACGCATTGGAGTGCGTTTCAGCTCTTTATGCGGTTGAGGTGTCGGGTTCTGTGTATGAACACGCGCACGTCGCAATTGATTATCAAATCCAGTTCGCTCATCGAGCAGTTTTTCGAGTAATTCTTGGAAGTAACTGTCAGGGATTTTGTTAATCAAGGCGCTGGCGTGTGCACGCAGTGCCGATTTTCCTTCGGTTGTTCCCAAGTTTAACTTGTGTATTTCAATCAGGTTATCGAACAAATAGGTCGAAAGCGGCGTCGCATTGTGGACCAGTTGTTCAAAAGCGGCTTTGCCATGCTCTCTAATATAGCTGTCTGGGTCTTCACCGTCGGGCAAGAACAGAAACTTAAGCGTGTTACCGGTTTTCAGGTACTCAAGTGCGTTTTCTAGTGCGCGCCATGCGGCCTCTTTACCTGCTCGGTCACCATCGTAACAACAAACCACAGTGCTGGTTTGACGGAACAACATTTGAACATGGTCGCCGGTTGTCGAGGTGCCCAGTGATGCTACTGAGTAATCGACACCATATTGCGCGAGTGCCACGACATCCATGTAACCTTCAACCACAAGTATTTGCGGCGGTTCACGGTAGGCTTGCAGCACTTCATAAAGGCCGTAAAGCTCTTTACCTTTATGGAAGATAGGCGTTTCTGGTGAGTTGAGGTATTTTGGTGTGCCGTCTTCTAATACACGACCACCAAAACCAATCACACGGCCACGACGATCACGAATTGGGAACATTACGCGTCCACGGAATCGGTCGTATCGTTTACCTTTATCGTTCTCAATTAACATGCCGCCAGTTACGAGCATGTCTTGGGCTTCTTTCTGTTGGCCAAAGTTCTTACGAACTAAGTCCCACTCATCGGCCACATAACCAATGCCAAACTTCTGGACGATCTCGCCCGAAAGGCCACGATTCTTTAGGTAATCAATCGCAGGTTTGTTGGCTGATATTTTCAGTTGAGAGCGGTAAAAATTACTGATGCCGCCCATCAAATCGTAGAGGTTACGTTTTTGTTCGCTGTTGGCTCTTGGTGCTGTTGATATCTCGCCGCTGCGCTGTTCTCTAGGAACGTCGAGGCCTAAGAAAGAGGCTAGCTCTTCAATAGCTTCAACAAAATCGAGGCGTTCGAACTCCATAATGAAGTCGATAGCATTACCGTGTACGCCACAACCAAAGCAGTGATAAAACTGTTTTTCTTGGCTTACGCTAAAAGAAGGGGTCTTTTCGTTGTGGAATGGGCAACAAGCACCATAGTTTTTGCCTTTTTTCTTAAGTTTCACGCGTGCGTCCACAATGTCGACAATGTCGAGACGCGCTAGGAGATCATCAATGAAACTACGCGGGATGTGTCCTGCCATAAAACCTTAGAAAAATGCACTAACTGAGAGTGTGGATAATAATAGTTTGAATAGGTTACAGATACAAACAAGCCGTGCGTTCCGAAGGATTGCACGGCTTGTTGCAATTTGATTTGGGATTAAGCGAGTTTAGAACGAACTAAACCACTAACTTTACCCATATCTGCACGCCCTTGAATTTGTGGTTTCAAGATAGCCATTACTTTACCCATGTCTTGCATGCCCGCAGGTTGAGCTTCGGCGATTGCGCTATCAAGTAGTGCAATAACTTCTTCATCACTTAGCGGTTGAGGCATAAAGCCTTCAAGTACCGTAATTTCTGCTTTTTCCACGTCAGCAAGATCTTGACGATTTGCTGATTCATATTGAGCAACAGAATCGCGACGTTGCTTAACCATTTTAACTAATACAGCAAGAATGTCGTCGTCGTTCAGAGTGATCCGTTCGTCAACTTCACGTTGCTTAATTGCTGAAAGAGCTAAGCGGA
The DNA here is from genome assembly GCF_041466145.1 of Vibrio sp. 10N.239.312.D08. Taxonomy (NCBI): domain Bacteria; kingdom Pseudomonadati; phylum Pseudomonadota; class Gammaproteobacteria; order Vibrionales; family Vibrionaceae; genus Vibrio; species Vibrio sp. 10N.239.312.D08. Next base: position 109,379 of record NZ_JBFSSD010000004.1, read on the forward strand.
TAGTGCCAAGGCGCGGTTTGTCCTTGGCTTTCATCGCTAATTTTTGCTCTTCTTTGAGTTGTTCAATAAGAGCCATAACTCAGTCCTTATGGATTAAGTTATTAGTACAGGCGAACGCGACGTGCGTTTTCGCGAGCTAGCTTCTTAGCGTGACGCTTTTGAGCTGCTGCTTTAGCGCGTTTGCGAACTGTAGTTGGCTTTTCGTAGTGCTCGCGACGGCGAACTTCAGAAAGGATACCTGCTTTTTCACAAGAGCGCTTGAAACGACGTAGTGCAACGTCGAACGGTTCGTTTTCACGTACTTTAACTATTGGCATATGCCTTTCACCTCAGGGGTTATTCATTATCGCTGGCTACTCAGTACCAAATCAGAGAAGTTACCCATCGAGCTAACTCTCTATTCGCGTTTGGCCATTAACCAGCTTGATCAAAAATGGTGCGGAATTTTAATCCGATCACAGTGGCTTTGTAAAGCACTTTGTCGATTATAGTCTGTACAATATTTGTTTGAAGAGCTTAGGCAGGGTAATATTGCGCTAATTTCCCATTTTAGACGAAAGCGTGCCGAGAAAATTATGCGCATTATTGGTATTGAAACCTCTTGTGATGAAACAGGAATCGCGATTTATGATGATGAGCAAGGGCTGCTTTCTCATCAATTATATAGCCAAGTAAAGCTGCACGCCGATTACGGTGGTGTGGTACCTGAGCTAGCTTCACGTGACCACGTGAAAAAAACAATTCCTCTTATTAAAGCGGCATTAGCTGAAGCGAACCTAACGTCGAAAGACATTGATGGTGTGGCTTACACGGCTGGCCCTGGTTTAGTGGGTGCACTGCTGGTTGGTGCAACGATTGGTCGCAGTATTGCTTATGCGTGGGGAGTGCCTGCAGTGCCTGTTCACCATATGGAAGGTCACCTTCTTGCGCCAATGCTAGAAGATAACCCACCACCATTCCCATTTGTGGCTCTGCTGGTTTCTGGCGGCCATACCATGATGGTAGAAGTGAAAGGTATTGGTGAATACCGAATCCTTGGTGAATCGATTGATGATGCAGCGGGTGAAGCGTTTGATAAAACCGCGAAACTGATGGGCTTAGATTACCCTGGTGGTCCACTGTTATCTCGTTTGGCGGAAAAAGGCACTCCGGGTCGTTTTAAGTTCCCGCGTCCAATGACCGATCGTCCGGGTCTAGATATGAGCTTTTCTGGTTTGAAGACGTTCGCAGCGAATACCATTCGCGATAACGATAATGATGACCAAACTCGCGCTGATATCGCTTATGCATTCCAAGAAGCTGTTTGTGCAACCTTAGTAATCAAGTGTAAGCGAGCCTTGGTTGAAACGGGCATGAAACGTATAGTGATTGCCGGCGGTGTAAGTGCCAACAAACAACTGCGCGTTGAGCTTGAGGCGCTTGCTAAGAAAGTCGGTGGTGAGGTGTACTACCCACGCACTGAGTTCTGTACAGATAATGGTGCGATGATCGCTTATGCGGGCATGCAGCGCCTGAAGAATGGCGAAACGGCTGATTTGTCTGTTCATGCCACACCGCGTTGGCCTATTGACCAGCTAGAGCCAATTGCGTAATTGACTATAGTGTTTCGATAAACGGTCGCCTTGTGCGGCCGTTTTTATATCCTAGCTTACCGACCGTATGTCGATAAATAATTGCTGATAGAGATTAGGGAAGAAAATGAACAAGTTCACAGTAGACAATCAATCGATGGCGTACCTAGATGAAGGTCAAGGCCCTGTTGTTGTACTCGGCCACAGCTACCTTTGGGATAGTGCAATGTGGAAGCCGCAGATCGAAGCATTAAAAACTCAGTATCGCTGTATTGTTCCAGAGCTTTGGTCTCACGGTGAGTCTCAAGCTGCACCCGCTTCGATGCGTAACTTGAAAGATTACGCTCAGCACGTTTTGGCTCTGCTTGATCATTTAGAGATCGAAGAATTCTCAGTGGTTGGCTTATCGGTTGGCGGTATGTGGGGGACTGAGTTAGCGGAACTTGCACCTGCACGTATTAAGTCTTTGGTTCTAATGGATACTTTTGTGGGTTTAGAACCAGAAGTTGCTCACGCAAAGTACTTCAGCATGTTAGATACCATCACTCAAACCAAGACGGTTCCTCAGCCAATTGTTGAAGCGGTTGTTCCACTGTTCTTCGCTAATGATACGCAAACCAACACGCCAGCTTTAGTTGAAGGTTTTACTCAGCAGTTATCAGCTCTTGAGGGCGACAACGCTGAAGAAGTGGCACGAATTGGTCGAATGGTGTTTGGACGTCGCGATATGATTGAATCGGTAGAGAACTTTGCTCTGCCTGTTTTGATTGCTGTAGGACAAGAAGATAAACCACGTCCGGTACTTGAGTCATACCTAATGCACGATTGCATTACGGGCAGTGAATTAGTGGTGATTCCTGGCGCAGGTCATATTAGCTCGTTAGAGCAACCAGAGTTTGTGAACACAATGCTGAAGACGTTTTTAGATAAACATCTGCTATAAGCTTTAAATACTGAATATTATGGTTCGGCTTAGACGTGACAGTTTAAGCCGATTTTTTTTGTCCGAGTTTTGGTTCGCTGCCATCGAGTAGGCGGCGGATATTCTGGTGGTGACGTAACACGATCAAACAGCACAGCATGGCTACTGGCAATGTGTATTGAGGTTTGACTAACCAAGCGTAGAAAGGGGCAAGTAGCACAGTAACCAGTGCCGCTAAAGAAGAGTAACGAAACAAAAACGCGACCACTAACCAAGTCGCCATGATCATTCCGGTTAGATCGAATCCTATTGGGGCGATAGCGCCAAGTGCGGTTGCCACGCCTTTACCACCTTTGAAGTGGAAGAAGATCGGATACATATGGCCAAGACACGCCGCAATTGCCACAACCCCAAGAATGATTGGGTCGATCTTGAGGTAGTAGCCAAGCCAGACAGGGATAGTGCCTTTCAGCATGTCACACAAAAGGACGGCAGCTGCTGCGCCTTTACCGCCAACACGCAGGACATTGGTTGCTCCTGGGTTGTTAGAACCTACTGTTCGAGGATCTGGGAGCCTCAAAACTCGGCATATCAAGACCGCACTAGAGATTGAACCTAGTAAGTAGGCAGCAATGATCATGATAAGTGCCAATGGGGTCATGTCTGTCCTTTAACGGTTATACGCCTAACGATGGGAAAATAATGCTCAATCCAAGAGTAATTGATATCATATCTCGAATTACGCAAATAATACGTTTTTTTCCCCCATATGGGTATCCGACCTCTAAAAGGACAAGTCATGGCACTGGATAAAGTTTTCATTGAACAGCTAGAAGTAATTACAACGATCGGTGTTTACGATTGGGAACAAGAGATTAAACAAAAACTTGTGCTTGATATTGAAATGGCTCATGACAACCGCCCAGCAGGCAAGAGTGATGATGTGGTTGATGCTTTGGATTATTCGAAAGTGAGCACTGCAGTACTTGAGCACATTGCAAATGGCCGTTTTCTACTCGTAGAACGTGTTGCTGAAGAAGTCGCAGAGCTTATTATGACTCAGTTCTCTGTGCCGTGGATTAAAATCCGATTGGCTAAACCTGGCGCAGTGCCACAAGCAAAAGCCGTTGGTGTGATCATCGAACGAGGTCAAGCATGACAGTAGCCTATGTTGGTGTTGGCACGAACATAGACCGCGACAAGCATGCAAGGGTGGCATGGACAGAGCTTCAATCGTTAGGGACTAACCTTAAATGCTCTAAAATCTATCACTGTGAGCCCGTGGGTTTTAATAGCCATCCGTTTTATAACTTTGTGATAGAGCTCGACACGTCACTCTCATTGACTGAATTTTCACAGCAGCTGCGTAAAATTGAGTTTAAATGGGGTCGCTCTCAAGATGCGCACAAACTACAAGATCGAAAACTCGATCTTGATATTGTGCTGTTTGGAGAGGAGGTTTCTGAGTGTGAACCAGAATTACCACGCAGTGATATCTACAAATATCCTTTTGTAACACAGCCGCTTTATGATCTTTGTCCTGCGCGAGTGATCCCGCAAGACGGAAGAACCGTCAGTGAAATATGGCAGAAGATGCAGCAATTAGACTCGCTCTCTGTCGTAGATATAAAACTATAATTTTTAAGGTAAGTAATGAGTTATTTTGAAGCGTTTATATTGGCGTTGGTGCAAGGCTTTACAGAGTTTTTACCTATTTCCAGTTCTGCACACCTAATCCTTCCTTCAGCTGTTTTAGGCTGGGAAGATCAAGGTTTGGCTTTTGATGTCGCTGTCCACGTTGGTACTTTGGCAGCTGTTGTTATCTATTTCCGTAAAGAAGTGGTCTCTCTGTTGAGCGCATTCTTTGGTTCAGTGTTTAAAGGTGATCGTAGTAAAGAAGCGAAGTTAGCGTGGATGATCATTCTCGCGACGATTCCTGCGTGTATCTTTGGCTTGTTGATGAAAGATATTGTTGAGCTTTACTTACGCAGTGCGTGGGTGATCGCGACGACAACGATTATCTTTGGTCTATTGCTATGGTGGGTGGACAAGAACTCAAGCCTGCGCGATGACGAATACCAAGCGGGTTGGAAAAAGGCGCTGTTTATTGGTCTTGCTCAAGCAATGGCGATCATTCCGGGCACGTCTCGTTCTGGCGCAACCATTACCGCGGCGCTTTACCTTGGTTTCACACGTGAAGCGGCGGCTCGATTCTCTTTCTTGATGTCTATCCCAATCATCACTCTGGCTGGTGGTTATTTAGGTCTTAAGTTGGTGACAAGCGGTGATCCAATCCATGTTGGCACTTTGCTAACGGGCGTTGCGGTGTCTTTCATCAGTGCTTACATCTGTATCCACTTCTTCTTGAAGCTTATCTCTCGTATGGGCATGACACCGTTCGTTATCTACCGCCTGATTCTAGGTTGTGGTCTGTTTGCTTTCTTAATGATGCAGTAACAGACAGAGGCAACGGTCTCGCTGTAAGAATTGAAACAAAAGGCCCGCTTAACTGCGGGCTTTTTATACGTTCTAGGTAGAGCGGCGACGATTAACTGCTAGCGAGTTCTGATAGGGCGTTTTCAATTGCGATGGCTCTGCGTTTCTCTTGTTCTTCTCGAATATCTTTGCCTTTAAAACCATCGGTAATGATCGCTTTTACTTCGACTTGAAGCGCCGCTTGGTAGGCGACTTCAAAGCGCGCTTTTTGAGGATAAGGCTGATCTTCTAATCCTTTTCGGCCTGCGTGGTCGGCCTGGCAGCAAAGTAGTATATCGTCGAGCCTATCTGGCTTACGCCAAACATCGAACTTGTTGAGAACCTTGAGAAAGGTGGTTGGTTTGAGCTCGCCTGCGCGGTGGATATTAGAATGTTGCTCGCACACTAACAACGCAAGGTCTCTGAACTCATTGGGCACTCTCACTCGCTCACACAGTTTCTTGATTATCTTAACACCTGTGTGGCAGTGCATTTTATGGCTTGGCCATTCAGCTTGTGGTGTGACGCCTTTACCTAAGTCATGCACTTGAGCTGCAAAGCGTACCGGTAGCGATGGGCTTAATAGTGCGGCTTGCTGAGCAACCATCAGAGTGTGAATACCCGTGTCGATTTCAGGGTGCCATTTTTCAGGTTGAGGGACGCCAAATAGAGCGTCAATCTCAGGTAATACGACTGCCAATGCACCACACTCTTTCAATACAGAGAGGAACACTTCAGGGTGCGGTGTACTAAGAGACTTATGCCACTCTTGCCAAACTCGCTCTGCAGTAAGGTGTGCCAGCTCACCAGATTGGACGATCTCACTCATCATATCCATGGTTTCAGGTGCAACCGTGAAGTTAAGATGGTGAAGCTTGGCGGCGAAGCGAGCCACACGCAGTACACGAAGAGGGTCTTCAACAAAAGCGTCTGAAACGTGTCTTAAGATACGATCCGAGAGATCTTTCTGGCCATGATAAGGATCGTGAAGTTGGCCTTTATCATCTTGAGCTATAGCGTTGATGGTCAGATCTCGACGCATCAGGTCTTCTTCCAAACTCACGTCTGGCGCGAAGTAACATTCGAAGCCTGTGTAACCAGAGCCTGATTTTCTCTCAGTGCGAGCCAGTGCGTGCTCTTCTTTGGTTTTTGGGTGCAAGAATACCGGGAAATCTTTTCCCACAGCAGTAAAGCCAAGGTTTTCCATCTCTTGAGGGGTACTCCCTACCACGACCCAATCTCTATCATAACTATCAATATTGAGCAGCTTATCGCGCACTGCTCCACCGACTAGATAGCGTTGTAGCCCGTTGTCTTTTGGTAGGCTATCGTAAATTTGCAACTTATCACCTCGAAATGTTTTATCACTGCTGGACTTTACTGCAAGCAATGGTACTTTCCATTAATCGTAATTATAGGGCAGCACATGTATAAGGAATATTTTGGCTTCGTTGAGATGCCATTTTCGATTGTACCAAATTCTCGCTACTTGTTTTTGAGTCAGCGCCATCAAGAAGCGATGCAGAACCTACAAGCCGGTTTAGGCGAGGGTGGGGGCTTTGCGATGCTTACTGGTGAGGTTGGTACAGGGAAAACAACGGTCGCTAAGGCGATGTTGTCTTCATTGGATAGTCATACTCAGGCTGGCCTTATACTTAACCCTACGTTTTCAAATACGGATTTACTAGAAGCTATCTGCGATGAGTTTGAGGTCGAGTACCCAGAACAAGCATCGTTGAAACAGCTCAGTCAGGCTATTCATTATTTTCTACTTGATAGCCATGCCGAAGGCATTCAAACCCTATTGGTGATCGATGAAGCCCAACACCTCGCTGCCGATGTGTTGGAGCAGTTACGCCTTCTAACAAACTTGGAAACCGACAATCGTAAGCTGTTAAAAGTACTGTTGGTCGGCCAGCCGGAATTACAACAGCACTTACAAACCACGCAGCTACGTCAGCTAGCACAGCGCATTACTGGTCGTTATCACTTACTGCCTCTTAATACCGAAGAAACGGGCAAGTACATCGCGTTTCGTTTGGAGACGGCGGGTGGCGAGCAGATGTTGTTTTCGAACCGTTCTATCAAGCTGATTGCTCAATATACGCATGGTATTCCAAGGCTCATTAACTTGGTGTGTGATAAAGCACTGCAGTTGGCTTTTCATGACGGTGAGCAGCTACCGAGCAATGAAACGGTTAACCGAGCGTGTCAGCAGGTTATGTCCTTTCAGGCCGATGTGTATCACGTCGAGAAAGCTCTAACTTCTCGTGTCGCGCCTAAGTTATTCCAATACGCAGGGATTGCGACGTTAAGCGTTGGTCTTGCAATAGCGACCTTTAACTTCGCTCCAAGCTATATCAATGCTTGGTTGCCTACGGATGCATCAAATGAAGCAAAGACGGAAGTGTTAGCACGTACTCAGCGTTCTTTGGTATCAGATGTTCCTAAGTTGGTTGCTGAGCCAAAACCTGCCAAGTTTGAATTGCCACAACACATTCAACAACATTTGATGCAGGGGACCAATCGTTCTCTCGCTATCAAAGACTTGTATACGATGTGGGGATATCAATCTTCACTGCGTGATGGATTGTGCTTAAGTGAGCCACAAAGTGTTTTTGTGTGTGAGCAGCAGCAGGCCAGTTTGGATACCTTGTTAGAACTTGGTGTTCCTGTGGTACTTAATCTCGACATAGACCAAAAACCAGTGTTTGCTGTGCTGTATGGCGTGTCTAAGGATTCTGTCGAGTTGCTGGTTAATGAAAAGCTGTTGGTGATGCCGAAGCAATCCTTAGAGCAAATCTGGCAAGGCGATTACGTCGCTATTTGGAAGCAGCCGCTGCGAGAGACCCTTAAAGAGGGCTATCAAGGTGAAGCGGTTGCTTTGCTTGATCTACTGCTTTCTGAAGTATTAGGAGAGGTTGTTTCCGGTAATGATGTATTTGATTATGAGTTAAAAATGAAAATCGAAGCATTTCAAACGTGGCAAGGTATGTCTGTTGATGGCATTGCAGGTAAGCGCACCTTAGCAAGATTGCAGAGATTAGCTCAACTCGATTCGCCTAAGCTGATGTCACTAGAAGGGGGCGAAAGCTAATGTCACGTATTATGCACGAACTTAAACAGCCGTCTCACAAGCCATCTTCTATTAATCAGCACTCTCTTAGCAAACCAAGCTTCAAAGGCTACCAGAATCATCATGTTCCTAATTCTGCAAAAGGGATGAGCAACAAGCGAGGTTCATCGTTAGCTATGGGGCTACTCTTAATCTTGGTTCCTTCTTTGTTGGTGGGTGGCGTCTTGGCTTATCAATCGTATATCCAACAACAAGAAGCCGTGAACCAAGCTGCCAATGTCGCTCTGCCAGAATTTAAAACTGAATCAGACATTGAGCCTGAAATTGCGGATGCTGATATAGCAAGCATGGATGCCGTGTCTGAGGAAGAAGATGCCTTGTTCACCGTTCGCCCTGCACCGGCGAGCCAACCGTTGAAAGCATTGCCACGCCAAGAGATGTATGCACAGATTGATTCTGGCGCTAATCGTGCAAACACCGCTGGTGGCTCAGCAGTGATCTTCGCTAATGCTGATAACAACACTCAAATGACAGCCAGTTCTGAATCGTCATCCGTTCAGCCAGGCGCGAGTGATGAAACGACTGCTCTGCAATCAAGCACTGATCAGCAATCAAATAGTGACTTACAATCGGACAGTGATCTGCTGCAAGGGCTAGACCTCAGTGAGTTGCCACCTGATTTGGCATTGAAGCTTGAATCCATTATGGGGGAGCAACAAAGCGCTCCTGAGCCGATGGATTCTAGACCCTCAGGGCAAAGGGGTTCTCAGGTCATTGAGTTGGAAACGCACACCAATAGCTTATCAGGCGTCCTTCCTAAGTTAGACCTACAAACCCATATGTACTCGAGCAGCGAAACCAAGCGTTGGGTAAAAGTGAACGGTCAAGAAGTGGCGCAAGGAGATTGGATTGGACAAGACATTCAATTGCTGGAGATTAAGCCACAATCAGTGATCATAGAGTTCAATCAACAGAAGATAGAAATCCCGGCTCTGTACGAGTGGAAAGGTTAGCGATTTCTATACGTATTTAGATAACAGACAAATAAAAAGGAGCACCTCGGTGCTCCTTTTTGATATTCGATACTGAATTTACTGTACCTGATACAAGCGTTAAGTCTACGCCCAACCGTTTGGTGATTTTCTGCGACGAGGCATGATGTGTGGCAGAACAAGGCCTAGAAGTAGACCAATACCCGCAACACCACCACCGTACATGAAGTACTTCAATAGTAGGTCGTCTTTTTGAGTGTCTAGCTTAGCGCGCAGTTCACGGTTCTCTGTTTGAGAACTCGTTAGCTGTTGGCTAATTTCACTGTAGTTCTGTTCTAGTTCAGCAATCTGCTTGTTACGAGAATCTAGAGAGCTTGCTAGGCCAGCTTTTTCGCTGTCAGCACTCTGACGAGCATTCGCTAGCTTGCCTTTAACTTCCGTCAGCTCTTTCTCTAGCTTAGGCATACGCAGTGCCATGCTTTCTTGAGTGCTTACAAACTTGCTTTCAACCCAACCTTTACGGCCACGGTTGTCTTGAATTTGGGTGTAACCCGTACTCTTGTTAGTTTGTAGGAATGTAATCTTTTCACCAGCATCAACACTACCGATGATACGGAATGTGTTGTTTGGGCCAGAATGCATATAAGTAAATAGTTTGTCAGCAATATAACGGTCTTGTGCAAAGGCAGCTGGAGCCGCAAGCATTGCGAACAAAACTAAGCTAATCAGTTTTTTCACAGTAAATCCCTTAACGATTCAAATTGGGTAGGCGTATGAGTCAGCCTCAATCAGCAAATAATATTTAGTTTCTTTATGCGGTGCAACAAAGAAGGGAGGCAAAGCCTCCCTTTCTGTGCGTTTGAGTCAATAATGACATGGCATTTACATATCGTTACTGAAGCTCACACTGTTCTGACGCTAGTATTCACTAACGCAGTCGCGATTACATAGTAAACGCAGCTTGAATTCCGTAGAAGAACACAACAGCAAGTAGAGCACCTGCAGGTAGTGTCACAATCCAAGAAGCCACGATATTACGTACAACGCCTAAGTTTAGTGCTGCGATACCACGAGCAAAACCAACACCTAAAACAGCACCAACGAGTGTTTGTGTAGTAGAGATTGGAAGGCCAGTACCTGAAGCTAGTACAACCGTACATGCAGTTGCAAGTTGTGCAGCAAAGCCACGGCTTGGTGTTAGTTCTGTAATACCAGTACCAACGGTTGCCATTACTTTATGACCCATTGTTGCAAGACCAACAACGATACCGAATCCACCTAGAGGAAGAATCCACCATGCGATAGTACTCTTACCTGTGATTTCACCCATGTGCTCAACGGTTGATACAACAGCAGACAGTGGACCAATCGCGTTCGCAACGTCGTTTGAACCGTGTGCAAATGCCATCGCACAAGCTGTGATAACCATGAGTACAGAGAAGATGCCTTCAACACCTGCAAAGCCGTGGTCTTCTTCGCGGTTAGCGAATTTCTTCTGGATGTATAGGTAACCGCCGATCATTACAAGCGCAGAAACGCCAGCAGCCCAAACCCATGCTTCAGTGTTGCTTAGGTGAAGACCAACGTGCTTAAGGCCTTTCTTGATGGTTACAAGTGCAATTACCATTGTTGTAATGAACATGTATACCGGTACAAAGCGTTTCGCGTTAAATAGCGGGTTCTCTGTATCAAAAATCAGTCGTTGAGCACTTACAAATATGACGTAAGCGAAGAAGCCGGAAATAACGGGTGTGATAATCCAACTACCCACAATACCTTGAACACTGTTCCAGTCTACAGCTTCAGTCCCTACAGAAATACACGCAAAACCGATGATTGCACCGATGATTGAGTGAGTCGTAGAAACCGGCCAGCCCATGTAAGAAGCGAGAAGTAGCCATGTACCAGCAGCAAGAAGTGCTGACATCATGCCGTACACAAGTACATCTGGTTGATGAGCGAATAGAGACGTTTCGATAACACCTTTACGGATCGTGTCTGTTACTTCGCCGCCCGCAAGGTAAGCACCTGCGAATTCAAAGATCATTGCGATAATGATCGCTTGTTTAACGGTTAAAGCTTTAGAGCCTACTGAGGTGCCCATTGCGTTCGCAACGTCATTTGCACCAATACCAATAGCCATCAAGAAACCGAAAGCTGCTGCAACAATAATCAGGACAGTGCCGTAGTTAGCAAGGATATCCATCGTAATACCTAGTTGTTTGATAACAAGCGGAACAAATTTAGACGCAAAAAACCGCTCAGCGAGAGGAATACTCAGCGCATAAGTGGTTTGTTCAAAAAATGCTCTTTGTTATATGGTTAACGTATGATTTAAGATCGAGAAAGCATTACTTCAAGACGAGCGCCTACACGCTGTGCTTGATCTGCAATACCACCAACCCATTCAAGAATTTTGTATAAGAACATGATATCAACTGGATTCAGATCGCCTTCAATTGCCATTAGTTGTTGGCGTAGTTCGATCTGCATCGCATCCGTGTCATCTTCAATTACATCTAATTGATGAATCATTTCGGCAACGAGTGTTACTTCACGGCCTTTAAAGCCAGTCTCAAGTAATTCGTCTAATTCATTGATTACGTTTTGTGCTTGGTTCGCTGCATCTAGACAACGTTTAACGTAAGCGATGAAGTTTTCTTGCATAGGAGCAGGAATGACAAGTTGACGACCATATACACGGCCAGCAATGTCTTTCGCTAGGTTTGCGAGTTTGTCTTGTTGCGTTAATAGCTCCAACATATCGGTGCGATCAACTGGCATAAACAAACCACGAGGAAGTTTAAGGCGAATTTCACGTTTTAGTACGTCAGCTTCTTTCTCAAGGTGAGAAATTTGAGCTCGAATTTCTGATGCTTTTTCCCAGTCACCTTTTGAAGAAACTTCAAAGAAATTAACTAGGTGAGAACAACATTCGTTCACGCATACTACGTGACGCTGCAAAGGTTTAATTGGGGACTTTGCAAATAACCCCATAATTGTATTTACTGGCATGGTCATCCAACCTAATAAATAATAACCTTAAAACAACATACACCATATTCATGGTGAAATGTTAAGCGATGGCTACAAAGTCGCGCATGTTAACCTAATCAATCTCTCATTAAAACTGTTTTAGATCATCATAAGGGCGATATTTCTGACTTGCCGACTTTTCAAATTGGCAATATCCTGTCCCTATCTTCACAGAAAGGTATAACTATGGAAACCGAGATAGAACTGAAGTTTTTTGTTTCTCCTGAATTTTCAGAGACTTTACGCAATAAAATTGCTGAAACTAAAGTACTTCAGCACAGTTGTCGTGAGCTAGGTAACATCTACTTTGACACCGCTGACAACTGGCTACGTAAGCACGATACAGGCTTACGCATTCGACGCTTTGATGACGTATTTGTACAAACCGTAAAGACTGCTGGTCGTGTGGTTGCTGGCCTGCATCAAAGGCCTGAATACAATGCAGAACACGACAGCAACGAACCTAAGCTAGCCCTGCACCCAGAGGATATCTGGCCAACAGGTAAAGACATCGAAACGTTGCAAGCTGAGCTGACTCCTCTGTTCTCTACCAACTTCACGCGTGAGCAGTGGTTGATTGGTATGCCTGATGGTAGCCAAGTCGAGGTCGCATTCGATCAAGGCTTTGTTGAATCAGGCGACCTGCAAGAACCGATTTGCGAAGTCGAATTGGAACTTAAATCCGGTCAAACGGATGCGCTATTTACATTGTCTCGCCAATTCTGCGAACAAGGTGGCATGCGTTTGGGTAACCTAAGTAAAGCAGCTAAGGGTTACCGTCTTGCTCAAGGTTATCAAGGAGATGAAGTTACTCCTTTGACCTTAGTTGATACTGACAAAAGTGATACCGTTGAATCGTGTTTTATTCAATCTTTAGAGCATGCTCTCGCTCATTGGCATTATCACGAGCAGATTTTCACAGAGCGTCAATCGATTGAAGCTTTGCATGAGATCAGTCACTCGCTGAGTTTTATTCGCCAAACTTTCACTATCTATGGCGGCATTGTCCCTAGACGAGCAAGTGCGATTTTACGTCAAGAGTTGAAGTGGCTTGAGCAAGAGCTCGACTGGCTGAAAAGCTATGATCACTTCGAAGACTTGCTGGAAGATAAAGGCCATGTACTACGTAAACTCGATGCGCGTAAGTTCTTAGTCGCTGAGCTTAAAGAGATGCAAGAGCAACTGCCAGATCGTGAAGATCTGCTTACCTTGCTGAGTTCTGCTCGATACACTGGGTTATTATTAGATCTGAGCCGTTGGATCTTGTCTCGTGGCTGGCAACCTTTCTTAGATGAAAAAGCACGTGAGCAAATGGCTCGTGGTATCGAATGGTTTTCCGTGCAGCAACTCGATCGCACATGGGCCGATTTGATGGAAGCTTTCCCGCCAGAGCGAGTGATGACTAGCCAAGCGTATATTGATCAGCAATACCGTTTGATGCGTAATCTGTATTCTGGCGTTGGTTTCGCGAGTTTGTATGATGACGATGAACGAAACAGCTTCCGCTTGCCATGGGCCGATATGGTGCAAGGCATTGATGACTTGCTGGCACTTAAAACATTAGAGCCTTTGACTGAGAAGCTGGAAGGCGATGAGAAGCTTCAGCTAGAGCGTTGGTTAGCTCGTCAAGAAGTGTCCATTCTGCATGCGATGGAACAGACACGCCAAATCAGTGTTGAGGTTGAGCCATACTGGCAAGACTAAACTCGATACCTGTATCAATAGAAGTATGAATTTGAAAATAGGGCTCCGGCCCTATTTTTTTGTTTGTTGCTCAAGTTTTTCGAGTCGCTCTAAGATTTTCTGTTGCTGCTCGATGATCTTCTCAAGGTGTTTCTCTTTGTTTTCCGCTCGTTGATTCTCATGATGAGTTGGGGAGGTGATCAAAGAAGTAATCAAGCCTGAAATCATACCAAACACACCGACACCACAGATGATCACCATTGAAGCCACTAACTGACCGGAAGTTGTCACTGGGTAATGGTCGCCATAACCCACAGTACTGATGGTCACAAACGCCCACCATAAAGCATCATGACCTGTAGTGATGTTGGCGTTCGGATCTTTGTGTTCCAATAGCAGGATCGTGCCAGCACCGATAGTCAGTAAGATAACCAAAAGCAGAATGATGGAAGCGAAAGTGGTCTCTTTCCTATTACGAAATAACTCTCTGAAAATACGTTTACTTGAACGCAGAACTAAGATGACTCGCAGAATTTGAAAAATACGGGCGAAACGAAGAGGCTCGATCATTGGGATACTTGCTAAGAAATCGATCCAGTGTACTTTTAGAAATTCTTTTTTGTTTTGTGATCTAAATAGATCAATTGTGAGCTGAAAAAGAAAAACACTACAGATTATAAAATCGAGGCCGATAAGGACTTGTTTCGATTCTTTATCGATCGGTACGAACAATAAGCCTGAGATCACAAATAACGCTAAGAAAGAGAGAATCAGTGACAATAAGCTCATCGGCTTGGTGGCGTCTTTGGTATTATTCAACATTCATACGAGGCTCAAAATAAATCGCGAACTTTGACTGACATAGCCACCTCGCGGATATAGAAGCCATCAATATATAAGAATTAATGGAGAACTGACAATGACTAAACTGTCATTCAAGCCGTGGGAAAGGGTAATCTCTGACGTTCGTCTCGTTCCAAAAATGGTCATGTTGATGATATTCAGCACTATCTTGATCATTTCGAAGCAGCTATGGGACGCAAGTACGTTTTACGATTCATTGCTTGCTGTAACGAACAATGCGCAAGTCGCACAACAGCATTACGAGACTTACCTAGTTCAAGTGGCTTGGCAAACAGCCTTGATGATCATTGTGTTTGTGGTTCTTCTATTAGCAGCGGCGCGCGTTATGCTGCGTCAGACTCAATACCTTAATGACGCCATTAAAACCATGGCCGACAAGAACTTATCAGTGCCGATTCAAATGGACTGTAAAGATGAATACGGCGATGTGGCACGTGAACTCGAAAAAACTCGCGTTCAACTGAACGATATGATCAAAACTCAGGTGGCCTCTTCTGATGAGCTGTTTGCTCTGACGGAAGTGATGACCATCAGCATGTCTGAAACCAAAGAGTCAGCTCAAGAAGAGTTCAACGAGATCGATCAACTGGCAACAGCAATGAGTGAGATGACGTCGACGGTGCAAACTGTCGCTGAGCATGCACAAAGCGCTTCGTCATTGACTGAACAGGCATCAGGCCAAGCTCTTACTGGTCAGAAGTTCGTTCAAGGATCAGTGTCTAAGATGAGTGAGCTATCTTCAGATATCGCAGCATCTGCAGCAGCGGTAAACCAAGTAGAAGAACGCGTTGACTCAATTGGCAGTGTGGTTGGTACTATCCAAGGCATTTCAGAACAGACAAACCTATTAGCATTGAACGCTGCGATTGAAGCGGCACGTGCCGGTGAAGCGGGTCGTGGTTTTGCGGTTGTTGCCGACGAGGTTCGCAACCTTGCACAGCGCACCCAGCAAGCAACGGTAGAGATTCAAGACATGATCAGTCATCTACAAAGCAGCGCTAACTCTGCGGTAGAGCTGATGGAGAAAAGTGTTGTAGAAGCGGCTGAAGGTGTTGATCTGGTGACTAACGCGGGAAGTGAGCTTGACGGCATCGTAAGCCAAGTCAATCAAATCAATGATATGAACTTCCAGATCGCGACCGCTGCAGGTCAACAGAGCAGTGTTGCTGAAGAGATGAGCGTCAACCTGACTAATGTACGCGAGCTTGTTGAAGCTTCAGTAGTGGTGGTTGGTGAACTGCTAGAGACCTCTCAGCTTATGGAAAGCAACGCACAAGAACTCGACGGTAAGATTAAGCAATTTAAGGTTTAGTCCTCAGCACCGAATCTTCATCGGTAAAGGCTTATTTCCAGAGACGGTTTCTCGGTTGTAAGGTCTACCAGATAAGTTAATCGATAAAACGCCCACATTGCTAATGTGGGCGTTTTTTATTGGCGTAACTTTGGTATAACTTACCTTTAGTTATGAAAACTCGTTATTGAAGAACTGAATCGATAAACCGATTGTTCGGCGCGCAGCTTATACAAGGAAGAAACATGCCATTGCCTTCTCAACTCATCACTCACTCCCAGTCTGCTTTTGAGCAATTATTAGAGCATCAAAGTGAAGCCATCAATACTTGGTCTGAGCCACTGACTGAAGATCTTAAACGTGTACTCGGTTTAAGCTGTTTTGTTGGAGATTGCCTACAGCGTGATACGGTTTTATGCGGTGACTTACCTGATATGTTGGCATACGAAGAACGTGCTGAAGGATACCGAGAACGCTTGGCTGAATTACTTTCTGGTTGCACCGATGAAATGAGCGGTCAGCGCGTGCTGCGTCAATTCCGCAATCGAGAAATGACCTACATTGCTTGGCGTGATTTCATGGGTTCGTGGGAGCTAGAGCAGAGCCTAAATCATCTATCGATGTTGGCTGAGGCGATGATCTTCGAAACCTACCAATGGCAGTACGATATTTGTTGTAAAGAGTGGGGCACACCTTGTAATGAACAAGGCGAAGCACAGCCGATGTTGATCATTGGTATGGGCAAGCTAGGGGGCGGTGAGCTTAACTTCTCTTCCGATATCGATCTGATCTTCACCTACCCAGAGAATGGTGAAACCCAAGGTGCAAGACGCAGCATTGCCAATGCGCAGTTCTTTACACGTCTCGGGCAACGTATTATTAAGGCGCTTGATCAGCAAACCTTCGATGGATTCTGTTATCGAGTAGACATGCGCCTGCGTCCATTCGGTGAGAGTGGTCCACTGGTCATGAGTTACGCTGCGCTAGAAGATTACTATCAAGAACAAGGTCGCGATTGGGAACGCTACGCTATGGTCAAAGCGCGTGTGATGGGCAGTGAGATGTACCCTGAGTATCAAGAGCTTCGCCAAATGCTACGCCCGTTTGTGTTCCGCCGTTATATTGATTTTAGTGCGATTCAATCTCTGCGCCGAATGAAGTCTATGATCAGCAGCGAAGTGCGTCGTCGTGGTCTCTCGAACAACATCAAGCTTGGCTCTGGTGGTATTCGTGAAGTTGAGTTTATCGCACAAGTCTTCCAATTGATTCGTGGTGGACGCGAGCCTAGCTTACGCGGTCGAGGGTTACTCGAAACCTTAAGTGCGATTGAATCCCTTCATCTGCTAGAGTCTGAAGAGGTGGGGCACCTACGTGAAGCTTATCTGTTTTTGCGTCGCCTTGAGAACCTGTTACAAGCCATGGCTGATAAGCAAACTCAAACCTTACCTGACGGTGAATTCGAACAACTGCAGCTTGCGGTTGCCATGCAATTTTCCGATTGGGATAGCTTGATTGTGGCAACTCGCGCCCATATGGCGAATGTACATACCGTGTTCGAAGACCTAATTGGCGTTGATGAAGATGACGCTAATCCGATCGCGAGCCACTTTAGCGAGTTGTGGGATATGGCCCATAAACCCGATGTAATTGAGCACGTGTTGGAACACGACATTGCGGTCGCGAGCCCGCCTGATGCGGCGAAAACGATCATTCAGTTTAAAGTCGATTTGGCTAAAAAGACTCTTGGCCCTCGTGGGCGGGAAGTCCTCAATCGACTGATGCCGAAAGTGTTTCAAGCGCTGTACACCGCTAAGGATGCCGAGTTTGGTTTGTCGCGAGTACTGCATCTGCTGCATAAAATCGTTACGCGTACCACTTACCTTGAGTTGCTCGATGAACATCCTGCTGCGTTGACTCAGTTAGTTCGCTTATGTACAGCAAGCCCGATGATCTCAGAGCAGCTAGGTCGTTACCCAATTCTGTTAGATGAGCTTATCGACCCTCAACAACTCTACAATCCGGTGCCACTTGAGTCTTACAAGACCGAGCTGCGTGATTACCTAGCCCGTATCCCTGAAGATGATATGGAGCAACAGATGGAAGGCCTGCGTCAGTTTAAGCAGACCTGTATTTTGAGAATTGCAGCCGCGGATATAGCGGGTGCTCTACCTGTCATGAAGGTCAGTGATCATTTAACCTACTTAGCCGAAGCGATAGTTGAAGCTGGGGTCAATCAGGCTTGGTTACAAGTATCGGCCAAGTTTGGTGAACCGACCCATGTCAAAGATCGCGAAGGTCGCGGTTTTGCTGTCGTTGGTTATGGCAAAGTCGGCGGTTGGGAGCTTGGCTATAACTCCGATCTCGATATCGTGTTCATGCACGACTGCCCGGTACACATCTATACTGATGGTAAGAAAGAGATCGATGGACGTCAATTTTACTTAAGATTGGCGCAACGTATTATTCATATTTTCTCGACCAGAACCGCTTCTGGCATTCTGTACGAAGTCGATACTCGTCTACGCCCCTCAGGTGCATCTGGCCTGTTAGTGAGTCCAACCGATGCCTTTGACGAGTATCAGCACAATGACGCGTGGACATGGGAGCACCAAGCCTTGACTCGCGCTCGTATGATTTATGGCGATGAGTTATTGGCTTTGGCATTTAACAAAACGCGTCATGAGGTTTTGTGCTTGGCGCGTGATGAAGCAACACTCAAAAAGTCCGTTGTGGATATGCGTGAAAAAATGCGCGGCCATTTAGGCGGTAAAAAAGTCGATAGATTCATGCTTAAACAAGATGCGGGTGGTATTACCGATATTGAATTCTTAGCGCAATATTTAGTGCTTAGATACAGTAATGAGAAGCCAAAGCTTACTCGTTGGTGTGACAATGTACGAATCTTCGAAAGCTTGTTGTCACAAGGGATTATGGACGAGCAGCAAGGCATGGCATTAACCCATGCTTATACAACATTAAGAGATGAAATCCACCACCGTAATCTACTTAATCTTGATGCGGATGTGGCGATTGAAAAGTTTGAAATGGAAAGAGAACATGTTGTTCAAGCATGGAAGCAGTGGATGGAAGCATAACCCAGTCATACAGTAATGACGGATGTACCTATCTTGATAGGCTTTTACTCATTTATCTATAGTTTAGCCTCTGTAATCAGTGTGCTAGACTCTAGCCAGATTCGATTTTTGGAGATCCATAATGAAACCAATTCTACCTGACTACAGCCAATCAGGCGTTCTTGTTGTCGGTGACGTAATGCTTGACCGTTACTGGTATGGCCCAACTGGCCGTATTTCACCAGAAGCGCCTGTACCCGTTGTAAAAGTAGAAAATAACGAAGAGCGTCCTGGTGGTGCAGCCAACGTAGCAATGAATATTGCTTCTCTTGGTGGCCATGCTCATATCGTTGGTTTGACCGGTAAAGATGAGCCTGCTGAGGTGTTAAAAAATACCTTAGGCGCACTAAAGGTTAAATGTGATTTCGTTGAGTTGGAAGACTACCCAACCATTACTAAACTGCGAGTGATGAGCCGAGGACAACAGCTAATCCGCCTTGATTTTGAAGACAAATTTGAGAACACGGATCCCGAGCTTGTTTTGTCTCGCATGGAGCAAGCGCTTCCTAATGTACGTTCGGTCATCCTATCTGATTACGCAAAAGGTGCCTTGGAGCATGTGCAGAGCTTCATTCAAAAAGCACGTGCGGCAAAGGTTCCTGTATTCATTGACCCGAAAGGCGCAGACTTTGAACGTTACCGTGGTGCGACTTTGCTTACGCCAAATATGGCTGAGTTCGAGCTGGTTGCGGGCAAAGTAAAATCTGAAGAAGAAATGATCGAAAAAGGACTCGCGTTAATCGAAGAGTTTGATTTCGAGGCTTTGTTGGTAACGCGCAGCGAACATGGTATGACTTTGCTTCGCAAAGGTTTGGAGCCATTCCACTTGCCGACTCAAGCGAAAGAAGTGTATGACGTGACGGGTGCAGGCGATACGGTTATCTCGGTACTGGCGGCTTCTGTTGCTGCTGGCAAGCCACTGGACGAGGCGTGTGCACTGGCGAACGCTGCTGCAGGTGTGGTAGTGGGTAAGCTTGGTACATCTACTCTATCTACGATTGAGCTAGCGGAAGCGATTCACGGTAGTCAAGACACAGACTACGGTGTTATCTCTGAAGCGGCACTGGTTGAAGCGGTGAAGCGTGCTCGTGCGAAAGGCGAGAAGGTGGTGATGACCAATGGCTGCTTTGATATTTTGCATGCTGGTCATGTTTCTTACATGAATCACGCGGCTGAGCTGGGTGATCGTTTGATCGTTGCGGTGAATACTGACGAATCAGTGAAACGCTTGAAAGGTCCAGGTCGCCCTGTGAACCCAACTGATCGTCGTATGGCGGTATTGGCTGGCTTAGGTGCAGTTGATTGGGTTGTCCCATTCTCTGAAGATACACCTCAACGTTTAATCTCTGAGGTATTGCCAAGTATTCTTGTGAAAGGTGGTGATTACAAACCTGAAGATATCGCTGGTGGTGCGGAAGTGATTGCTGCTGGTGGTGAAGTTAAAGTACTTAACTTTGAAGATGGTTGCTCTACGACTGAAATCATTAAAGCGATTAAAGGTGGTCGAGGCTAACTCTTAGCCTTCCCGTTTTCTAGTCTCAAGGCTTAACTTTGAGCTAGGTTGAGAATTAGCTTTCAATAGATAATAAAAATGCCGCTCAATGAGCGGCATTTTTGTAGGGGTAACTTAAGTAATTAATAATTACTTACTTGCTACTTTTAGACCTGCGTTTACATCAACAATGTCTTGTTCGCTTAGCGTACCAACCGCTTGACGAAGCTGAAGTACACTTAGGATGTAGTTGTAACGAGCATCTGAAAGGTTTTTGTTCGCATCATATAGACGACGAGTCGAATCTAGTACGTCAACGATAGTACGAGTACCTACATCAAAACCAGCTTCTGTTGCTTCTAGAGCAGACTGAGCAGAAACTACAGACTGTTCGTAAGCGCGTAGAGCACCGATCGAAGCGCTGATGTTGTTGTTGAATGCACGTACGTCTTTTACAACGCTACGGTAAGTTGCTTCTAGATCTTCACTTGCTGCAACGTAGTTGTATTCAGCCTGTTTAGTCAATGAAGTTGTGTTACCACCCGTGTATAGAGGTACAACTAAGTTCAAACCAATGTTTAGGTTGTCTTGGTCGTAATCTTGGGTGCTGTTTGATTGATCTGAAACAGCGTAGCTACCATCTAGGGTTAAGCTTGGTAGGTGACCAGAGCTTGCTAGAGAGATGTTGTCTTTTGCTACGTCTTGAGAGATACGTGCAGCCAATAAGCTAAGGTTCTTTTGTTCTGCTTGTTCAACAAGTGCAACTGCAGACTCAGAAGATTTGCTTGCTGAGAAACGATCAGTATCTAGGATGCTTAGGTTAGAGTGTTCCTGACCTGTAATCTCACGAAGACCTTCGTAGCTATTCGTTAGGTCGTTCTCTGCAAGAACTTCATCAGCCAAAACACCATCGTACTGAGCTTGCGCATCATGTACATCGGTGATTGCTGAAAGACCTACTTCAAAACGTTGCTTAGTTTGTTCTAGTTGACGAGCAACCGCTGCTTTCTCTGCACGAACAAATTCTAGGTTATCTTGAGCGCGAAGCACTTCGAAGTATGCTGTCGCAACACGAAGGATCAAGGCTTGTTGTTCTGCCGCGTAAGCTGAATCAGATTGACGAGCGGTTTTCTCTGCCGTATCTAGTGTGATCCATGAAGAACGCTGGTAAAGCTCTTGGCTGAAGCCGATAGCAGCTCCCCAAGTGTTGTTATCAATGCTTGAATTACCAACACCTGATGTATCTCGATCACCACGATTAATGTCGTAGTTTGCTGTTAGGTTGATTTGCGGTAACAAAGAGCTACGACTTGACGTTACTGCTTCAAAAGCGGCATCGCGCTGCGCTGCTGAACGAAGAAGTTGTGGATCGTTCTGTTTTGCTTGGTCGTAAACTTCAGCTAGCGTATCAGCAAAAGCTGACGAACTCAGGCTGCCAATTGCTGCACTGATAAATAGTGGAAGCAGTTTTTTCATTTTCCTATTCCTGCCTTTTATGGAATTTTCTTTAGAAGAGTTTAACCCAGTTTGGTGGTAATTTACTCGAAACTTTGCACTTTTTTACAGTTAACTGTCCACTTGTGCAATATTTATTTTTTAAAGCTTAACTTTAATTATAAATTTTATATAAAAAGTTGAACCTTATCCTTGGTAGTTAACTCGGACAATGAGTAAACTATAAAGATCACTTAGTGAGGTACCAAATGCAACAGTATGACAATCAACGACATGAGTTTACTCCGCAAGATGTGGAAATAGTCTCAAAAGAGACGCTGTTTCGTGGTTTTTTCAAAATGGTCAAGTACACATTTAAACATAGACTATTTGAGGGCGGCTGGAGCCAACCAATAGAGCGTGAGATGTTTGAGCGTGGACATGCTGCCGCTTTGCTACCTTATGATCCTGTGCGTGATGAAGTGGTGATCGTCGAACAGATCCGTGTCGGAGCCCTAGAGCATGAGAACCCATGGCAATACGAAATTGTTGCTGGGATCATTGATACGGACGAATCGCCACAAGACGTCGCTCGTCGTGAAGCAATGGAAGAAGCCGGAGTCGAAGTCGGATCTGTATTGCCTATTACTTCGTATTATCCTTCATCTGGTGGTTGCTCTGAAAAGCTCGACGTCTTTGTTGGCTGTGTTGATGCAACGACAGCCAAAGGGGTACACGGATTGGACTACGAAGGTGAAGACATTCGTGTACAAGTGATGAGTCGCGAAGCTGCTTATCAGTTGGTAAAAGATGGTGTATTTGAAAATGGAGCCACGATCATTGCGCTACAGTGGCTACAATTGAACTACCAAGAATTACAGTCAGAGTGGATAGATTAACGTCATGCCAAATATCGCGGTCAAAAAACCGTATCATGTTGATCTTGCTGAATTGATGCGAGTTTACGAGACTAACTATGCCAAACTGAACGCTTTGTTACCGGTTGGGCATGAGGTTGGTGACGTTCGCTGTTACCAAGCCGTTAATATGGTGTATCAATTGACAGTGAATGAGGTCACAAAATACACCACATTAATAGATATATGTCAGAGTGATGCGATGCCAGTGTTTCCTTTGCCAAAAATGTCTGTCAGGCTATATCACGACGCTCGAGTTGCAGAAGTGTGCGCTAGCGGGGATTTTTCGCGAGTCAAAGCGAAATATGACTACCCCAACACTAAGCTTCTGCAAAAGGACGAGAAATTTCAATTGAATAAATTTCTTGGGGAATGGTTAACGTTTTGTTTAAAAACGGGTATCAGCCGAACCCCAATTGCCTTTTAATTGAGCCTATTTATCAACACTTTTAAAGTCTAAACAGTAACGTATCTGGATTTGTTATTTTGGAATTATCACACACTTCAAAATTTGATGAGAGCACTATTAAGCTTGTGCAGCTAACGGACACGCATTTATTTGCGCCGAGCAATGGCAGCTTATTAAGCATCAACACTCAAGATAGCTTTCGTGCTGTAGTCGATGGCATTGTTAGTCAGGGCTTTGACTATCAAGCGATTTTAGCAACCGGTGATATATCTCAAGATCACAGTGCTGAGTCGTACCAGAAATTTGAGTCAGGGATTCAGCCTTTGGAAAAGCCATGCTATTGGCTGCCAGGGAACCATGACTTTAAGCCTAATATGGGCAGTGTTTTACCATCACCACAAATACAGTGTGTTGAGCATGTCTTGCTAGGCGATAACTGGCAGATGGTGATGCTAGACTCGCAGGTGGTTGGTGTGCCTCATGGTCGCCTCAGCGATCAACAGCTTGACCTATTAGAACAGAAGCTGACGGAGTTCCCTGAACGTAATACCTTGGTTCTATTGCACCACCATCCATTGTTGGTTGGCAGCGCATGGTTAGATCAACATAACCTAAAAGACGCCGATCAATTTTGGGATGTGGTTCAACAGCACACCAATGTTAAAGCCGTACTGTGTGGTCACGTTCATCAAGACATGAATCGAGATCATCATGGTGTACAAGTCATGGCAACACCGTCGACTTGTGTGCAATTCAAACCTAACTCAGATGACTTCGCGGTTGATACTTTGTCTCCGGGCTGGAGAGAGATTGAATTACATCAAGACGGTACCGTTAGCACGCAAGTTCGTCGTCTGCCTCATGGGCAGTTCTTGCCTGATTTTAAGGCTGTTGGTTACTAATGAAGGCGGTTATTGATGCCAGGCTCTAATCAACAAGCTAATAAGCCATCGCTGCTTCTCTATATTCACGGATTTAACAGCTCATCACGTTCTCATAAAGCGAATGTGATGGCAGATTACTGTGCGGAGCATCGCGCTGATATTAAAGTCGTAACCCCTCAACTGCCGAGTTTCCCTCAACAAGCGGCACTTCATTTACAGCAGCTGGTGGAGCAATACAAAGAGCAATATCAAATAGCGTTGGTCGGTAGCTCGCTGGGTGGCTATCTTTCAACATGGCTGAATAGCCACTATGGTTTTAAAGCGGTGGTTGTAAACCCAGCAGTGAAGCCGTATGAGCTTCTTGCTGACTATTTAGGTGAACAAGTAAACCCATACACAGATGAACGATATGTACTGGAAACAAAACATATTGATGAACTGAAGGCGTTAGAGGTTTCGGCTATCGCTAAGCCGAGCGACTTCTGGTTACTTCAGCAAACGGAAGACGAAGTTCTGGATTACCGACAAGCGGTAGAGAAGTACCAAGGTGCAACACAGACAGTAGAAGAGGGCGGGGATCATAGCTTTGTTGATTTTGAACGCTACCCACAACAAATCATCACCTTTCTAAATCTTTAATCTGTTCCACCAACCAAGTGATTTTCTCTTGTTTGCCTGTTATTTCATCTATCAATGGTGAAATATCATAGTTTGATGTCTTAGTTTTTGAACTAGCTTGACATCATTACTCAGCTTCCAGACTATATTCCCCAATACTTCGCTCGTTCGCTCTACTATGACGGTTCATAGTAATGATTCTGCTTTAGTGAAACTGGAGCCAGCGAACTGACGCAAACTTTTTGAGTAAACTCCGTATTATGACTGAACAATATAATGCAAAAGACCTCGAGGTACTTGAAGGTCTCGACCCTGTGCGACACCGCCCGGGAATGTATACCGAGACAGAAAGACCTAACCACCTTGCCCAAGAAGTCATTGATAACTCGGTCGATGAAGCACTAGCGGGACACGCTAAGAAGATCAAAGTGGTACTTCATGCAGACCAATCGTTAGAAGTTACCGATGACGGGCGTGGTATGCCTGTCGATATCCACCCTGAAAAAGGGATCTCAGGTGTTGAGCTGATTTTAACTAAGCTCCACTCTGGCGGTAAATTCTCGAATAACAACTATAAGTTCTCTGGTGGTCTGCACGGTGTAGGTATCTCGGTTGTAAACGCGCTGTCAAAACGTGTTGAAGTGACCGTACGCCGAGAAGGTCAGGTTCACGAGATCGCACTTGAAGGCGGTCATGCAGTAACAGAGCTTACTGTGACGGGCACTTGTGGTCATCGTAACAGTGGTACATCAGTACATTTCTGGCCTGATCCTAAGTACTTCGATAGCCCTAAATTCTCGACACTTCGTCTGATTAACAACCTACGTGCAAAAGCAGTGCTTTGCCCAGGTTTAGAAATTACCTTTATCGACAAAGTCGGTGGTGAAGAGCATAAATGGTTCTATGAAGATGGTCTAAAAGACTACCTTGCCGAAGGCGTGAAAGGTTACACCTTGCTGCCTGAAGAACCGTATGTTGGCGAATTCGTTGCTGAAACAGAAATGGCAAACTGGGCGATCATCTGGCAGCCAGAAGGCGGCGACATGATCACCGAAAGTTACGTGAACTTAGTACCGACTAAACAAGGTGGTACACACGTAAACGGTCTTCGCCAAGGTCTTCTTGATGCAATGCGTGAGTTCTGTGAATTCCGTAATTTGCTGCCGCGTGGCGTTAAGCTAACGGGCGACGATATCTTCGATCGCTGTTCGTACGTACTGTCGGTGAAGATGCAAGATCCGCAGTTTGCTGGTCAAACAAAAGAGCGCTTGTCTTCACGTCAAACTGCTGCGTTTGTGTCTGGTGTGGTAAAAGATGCGTTTAGCCTGTGGTTGAACGAAAAGCCACAACTGGCAGAACAGCTAGCAGAAGCTTGTATTGCGAATGCCCACCGCCGTATGCGCGCAAGCAAAAAGGTTGTGCGTAAGAAAATCGCTTCAGGCCCAGCACTGCCGGGTAAGCTAACTGACTGTTCAGTTCAAGACTTAAGCCGTACCGAAATCTTCTTCGTGGAAGGGGACTCGGCGGGTGGTTCTGCTAAACAAGCACGTGATCGTGAGTTCCAAGCAGTTATGCCACTTCGCGGTAAGATCCTAAATACATGGGAAGTGTCAGCAGACCAAGTATTGGCTTCGCAAGAAGTGCACGACATCTCGGTGGCTCTAGGCATCGACCCGGACAACGATGATTTATCCGGCCTGCGTTACGGTAAGATCTGTATCCTTGCCGATGCGGACTCGGATGGTCTTCATATCGCGACACTGCTGTGTGCTTTGTTTACTCGCCATTTCCATGCATTAGTTGAAGCGGGTCATATCTATGTGGCAATGCCTCCTCTGTATCGTATCGATTGCGGTAAAGAAGTGTTCTACGCACTTGATGACGCAGAGAAAGACGGTGTGCTTGAGCGACTATCGCAGAAGAAAGCCAAGATCAACGTGCAACGATTCAAAGGTCTGGGTGAAATGAACCCACTTCAGTTGCGTGAAACCACCATGGATCCAAACACTCGTCGCCTTGTGCAGTTAACGATTGATGACAGCGAAGCAACCAACGAGATGATGGACATGCTGCTTGGTAAGAAACGTGCAGATGATCGCCGTACATGGCTACAGACTAACGGTGATATGGCCGAGGTATAATGGATGTCTAACGAAATTACATATGATGGCGTTGAACAGCTGCCAATGCGCAAGTTCACCGAAGATGCCTACTTAAATTACTCAATGTACGTGATCATGGATCGTGCATTGCCGTATATCGGTGATGGCTTGAAGCCAGTACAGCGTCGTATTATCTACGCGATGTCTGAGCTAGGCTTATCGGCTGCATCGAAATACAAAAAATCAGCACGTACCGTTGGTGACGTATTAGGTAAGTATCACCCACATGGTGACTCTGCTTGTTACGAAGCGATGGTATTGATGGCGCAGCCTTTCTCTTACCGCTACCCATTGGTAGATGGTCAAGGTAACTGGGGTGCTCCTGATGATCCGAAATCGTTCGCTGCGATGCGTTATACCGAAGCCAAATTATCTAAGTTTGCTGAGGTTCTTCTAGGTGAACTAGGTCAAGGCACTGTTGACTGGCAACCAAACTTTGATGGCACGATGAAAGAGCCTCAAATGTTGCCTGCTCGCCTACCTCACATCCTACTTAACGGTATTACAGGTATCGCGGTAGGTATGGCGACCGATATTCCACCACACAACGTGCGTGAAGTCGCTAATGCAGCCATTCACCTAATTGATACGCCTAAGTCTGAGCTTTCAGACGTGATGGGTTTCATTCAAGGTCCAGATTACCCGACTGAAGCTGAGATTATCTCCCCGAAATCGGACATCGAAAAGATCTACCGTACTGGACGTGGCAGCATCAAGATGCGCGCGGTTTGGCACAAGGAAGGCTCTGATATTGTTATCACGGCTTTACCTCATCAAGTGTCAGGTGCGAAGTTACTTGAGCAAATCGCTAATCAGATGCGCGCTAAGAAGCTGCCAATGGTTGACGACTTGCGAGATGAATCGGATCACGAGAACCCAACGCGTATCGTTGTCGTTCCTCGTTCGAATCGTATCGACTGTGACCAATTGATGAGTCACCTGTTCGCGTCGACGGATCTAGAGAAAAACTTCCGCGTTAACTTGAACATGATTGGTTTAGATAATCGTCCTCAAGTTAAAGGCTTAGTTCAAATCCTGAAAGAGTGGATCGAGTTCCGTCGCACAACGGTTCGCCGTCGTTTGCAGTACCGTTTAGATAAAGTACTGGCACGCTTGCACATCTTAGAAGGTTTGCTTGCTGCTTATCTTAATATCGATGAAGTGATTGAGATCATTCGTACAGAAGACGAACCATGTCCTGTCCTAATGAGCCGTTTCAACATTTCTGAAATTCAAGCCAATGCGATTCTTGATATTAAACTTCGTAACTTAGCTAAGTTAGAAGAGTTTAAAATCCGAGCGGAACAAGAAGAGCTTGAAGCTGAACGTGAAAAGCTTGAAAAGCTACTCGGTTCAGAGCGTCGCTTGAATACGCTGATCAAGAAAGAAATCCAAGCAGATGCGGATAAATATGGCGATGATCGTCGTTCACCTCTGATTGAGCGCGCTGAAGCGAAAGCGCTAACAGAGCGCGACTTAGTACCAAGCGAACCAATCACGGTTGTGTTGTCTGAGAAAGGTTGGATTCGTCATGCCAAGGGGCATGAAGTTGACGCTGAAGGTTTGAACTACAAATCGGGTGATAAATTCTTAGCGAGTGCTAAGGGTAAGAGTAACCAGCAAGCGGTGTTCCTCGGCAGTGATGGTCGAAGCTACTCCCTTGAGTCACATTCATTACCGTCGGCGCGAAGCCAAGGTGAGCCAATTACAGGCCGCTTGAACGTCAGCCCAGGTACTTCTATTCGCCAAGTGGTGATGGGAGAGAATGAACAATTATGGTTAGTCGGTTCTGATGCAGGTTATGGTTTTGTTTGTAAGGGTAGCGATCTGCTGTCCAAGAACAAGAGCGGTAAAGCCTTGGTTAACTTGCCACAAGCTTCTGAAGTGATGATGCCAAGCCCTATTGCTGACTTGGACAGTAATCAGATTCTGGCGATTACTAACCAAGGTCGTATGTTGTTGTTCCCGATTAAAGATCTCCCTCAGCTGAGCAAAGGTAAAGGCAACAAGATCATCAACATCCCTTCTGCGAAAGCAAAAGAGCGTGAAGAGTTTGTCTCACATCTTATGGCTATCCCAGAGAATGCGACGCTGACTATCTACGCCGGTAAACGTAAGCTTGGTTTGAAACCTGCGGATCTTGAAAACTTCCGTGGTGAACGTGGTCGTCGTGGTGGTCTACTGCCTAGAGGACTACAGCGAGTGACTCGCATCGATATCGAAGAGCAAAGTGAATCGTAGAGATACTTGAAACAATCTTTAGATAAAAGAAAACCCAGCCTATGAGCTGGGTTTTTTGTACTTGTGTATTAGCAGCTTGAATCATTGCTTACAGAGTTTGCTCTACAGGCGAGTATCTTCGGCGATGGTCACCTTTAAGGTTTTGCTTTCACCTTGGCGCAATATACCCACATCGATAACTGTACCAGGTCGCAGGTCGGTAACGATGTCCATTACACTCTGGCGACCATTTACTTGGTTATCGTTGATACTGACAATAATGTCTTGAGCTTCAAACCCCGCATCGGCAGCCGGACCATTAGGGTCTACCCCCAACACAACGATCCCGCCGATATTCTTAGTACCCAACATGCGTGAGGTGACTGAGTTGATGTCTTGTCCATCGATACCAATATAGCCACGAATCACACGACCATCGGCGATGATCTTTTCCATGATTTTATTAGCAAGCGGATAGGGGATAGCGAATGAGATCCCATAGGTTTCCATGTCGGTAGCTTGCTGGAAAGAGGCGGTATTGATACCGACTAGCTCACCTTGTGAGTTCACCAGTGCGCCACCTGAGTTACCTTCATTGATTGCCGCATCGGTCTGGATAAAGGCTTGATGGCCATCGGCACTGATCGAAGAACGGCCGGTTGCAGAGATGATACCAAAGGTTGTTGTTTGACCTAGGTTGTATGGGTTACCGATAGCCAGTACAACATCACCGACATTGGCTTTGTAATTAGGATTGAGTGGGATCACCGGTAGATTATCACCGCTGACTCTAAGTATCGCGATATCGGTGCGTTTGTCTGAACCGACAAGTTGCGCAGCTGCTACTCGGCCATCTTGAAGTGCCACAACTATTTGGTCTGCTTGAGCCACCACATGGAAGTTGGTAATGATGTAGCCTTTCTCGCTAACAATCACCCCAGAGCCCAAACCTTGTGTGAGCAGTTTGTTTCGATCGCTTTCAGCGTATTTACGGCTATAAATGTTAACCACTGCAGGCGCCGCGCGGCGAACTGCTTGGTTAAATGAAATCTGAAGAGAGCCAATATTATCGACTTTAGGGCTAGTGACGTCAGCGACAATCGCTGGTCTTAAGCTCGGGAAGGCGAGAAGAATAAGCGCCGCTGAAACGAGTCCAAGGGAAATAGAACGAAATAGAAAGGACAGCATGTTTCCCTCTTCAACAAGTAAGGTGTGAAGCCTCCATCAATGGATGACTGATTTGATTACAAGTGAAGCATAGCATTTTGATTGATCTAAAGAAAAGGGAGACTGAGTAAGTTTAAAGCAAACTTACTGAGCCTCCCTGTAATTGCGCTGACGTAAGACTATCGAATCACAAGATAGATAGTTCGGTCGCCTCGCTGGATATTAAGCGCCAGTACACCAGGTTGTTTTTCAAGAATCTCTCTAAACTCAGCAAGGTTCTTAACGGGCTGGCGGTTTACTCCGATGATGATGTCATCTTTCAGGAGTTGATAGGCTTCGGCTGGTGAACCTTGAGCAACATTCGATACCTTGACGCCCGTTGCAGAGTCACTCTCTGTTGTGTTGGTTAACTCAGCACCAGCTAGTCCTTCATGGAGCTTCTCAGCTTGTGTTTTATTATTGGTGGATTCACCAAGCGTCACATCAAAGGTTTTGCTCTTACCGTCACGAACTACACCCAGTTCAATCTGCTTACCAGCGCCGAGTGTTGCGACCTTAGCTCTTAACTCGCTGAAGGTATCAATGCGTTTGCCATTAATAGAGACAATAATATCGCCCGCTTTCAGTCCTGCTTTATCGGCTGCGCTGTCAGGGACGATTTGGCTAACAAAGGCGCCCTTGCTTGATTCATAACCGAGTGCTTCTGCCAATTCAGAGGTCACTTCTCCGCCTTGAACGCCAAGCATGCCGCGTTTTACTTCACCGAAGTCGAGAATTTGTTCTGTCAGGTTTGTCATCATATTAGAAGGGATTGCAAAGCCGATACCGACATTACCTCCGTTAGGGCCAAGAATGGCGGTGTTGATACCAATTAGCTCACCGTTAAGGTTCACTAGCGCACCACCAGAGTTGCCGCTGTTGATTGCTGCATCGGTTTGAATGAAGTTTTCAAAGTTTTCTAGATTCAGGCCGCTACGGCCGAGTGCAGAAACAATACCGGATGTCACGGTTTGCCCAAGTCCGAATGGGTTACCGATCGCGACACTAAAATCACCAACTCTTAATTTGTCTGAGTCTGCGACTTTTATCTGGGTCAGGTTTTTGGCTTCTTCTAATTTTAGCAGTGCGATATCAGACATCTGGTCGCCGCCGATTAGCTCAGCATCGTACTCTCGACCATCATGCAGTTTTACTTTGATATCGTCCGCACCATTAATGACATGGTAATTGGTCACGATATGACCTTTCTCGGCGTCAATGATGACACCAGAGCCTAATCCGCGGAAGGGACGCTCTCGTGTTTGTTCTGGACCAAAAAAGAATTGAAATTGTTCAGGGATTTGCTGACGTTGTACCTGTTTGCCTTCTACGGCAATACTAACCACAGCGGGGGTCACTTGTTCAAGCATAGGAGCAAGGCTCGGTAATTGTTCATTACCCACACTTAATGGCAGTGCGGCTGTTGCTTTAATGGGGGTGATGATTGAACTTAAGCTTAAAGTTAGCACTGATAAAGCAAGCAAAGGTTTTTTCATCATAAACTCCTCTCTAGTTAAGGTCTTAACCCTCTTATACGTTTAATAAGTATGATAAGTTTCAAATGACCTGAGTGAAAGTTATGACTCAAAAACCTTTGTAAAGTTCACAGAAGTGTTAAATGTTTACGATGCTTTTGCTGTAACAACATCGGGAGCATTCATGATTTCTTTCTTCTGCTCTGTAAATAAACCGGTTGCGCCATTAGCGTAATCTTTCGGTTGTTCCTCAAGTGTCGCCTCTTTTACTGAAGGCTTCTCTTGTGGCTTGTCCGAATGGGCAGCGGCTGTTTTCACAAACGGGTTATCTTGCTCTGGCAGGTTAGGAATCAGCTCTGAGCTTGTTTTTTCCATGTGTTGGTACAGTTTTGTGTAGTCTTTACCTAATGTGTCCAACATTTCTGCTGATTTCGCAAAGTGATCAGCCAGCTCTTGTCGCTGCTGCTCAAGGGCAAACTTTGCGCTATCCAATTCTTTCTGTACGTTCTTTTGTTTTTTGTATTCAGGTGTCATGAGACGAGAAATAGCGACCCCTAAAATAACTCCGACTAGTAAACCGGCAACGGCATACATCCAAGGCATAACAGCTCCTTATTATTGTTTTTTAACATGTTTGTTACTACTTAGTTACACGTGATACGGCTCCATGGTACTATGAGAAAGCCGCAGTATAAAGAGAAATGCGTGTGCGCTAGTTAGCAGTTTGATGCTGCATTATTCACCACATCACGTTATTCCTCGTACTGTTTGGGCTCATTTTTAGTTGTTGTCTGATATTGCTTTCATTGTGGAAATGTCGTCATGAATCCCATTAAAAAATACGAACAAGATATAAAAGAACATGGATTTCAAAGAGATCCAGCACAAGAGCAAGCCGTAAAATCTTTAGATGAACTCTTTCATCAATTTCAAGATTACATGAATACGCCCATTCCTCAACTGACTCGCTTCCAGAAATTACTAGGCAAAAAGCCAGAACTGCCACAACCACCGAAAGGTCTCTATTTTTGGGGTGGCGTAGGGCGAGGGAAAACGTACCTAATGGATACGTTCTATGATGCCTTACCGACCACTAAAAAAATGCGTGTTCACTTTCACCGCTTTATATATCGAGTTCATGATGAGCTAAAGGCGCTAGGTAATGTGAGTGATCCATTGCCTTTAGTCGCAGACAAGTTGAAGGAAGAAGCGGACATTATCTGTTTCGACGAATTCTTTGTTTCAGACATCACCGATGCGATGATCCTAGGAACCTTGTTCCAAGAGTTATTCGCTCGAAACGCTATCTTGGTTGCGACCTCTAATATTCCACCTGCGGATCTGTATCGCAACGGGTTACAGCGAGCGCGTTTCTTACCTGCCATCAAGCTCATTCAAGACAACTGTCATATCCTTAATGTCGATAGTGGTATTGACTATCGTCTACGTACCTTAGAACAGGCTGAGATTTACCATTACCCGCTAGATAGCCAAGCGAATATTAATCTCGAAAAGTATTACGCTCAGCTCGTTGGTGAAGATAAAGAGAAGCTTAAGCAGATAGAGGTTAACCACCGTCAATTAGATGTAGTCGAAGCGAGTGATGGCGTACTGCATGGTACCTTTGCTCAGCTTTGTCAGTCGGCTCGTAGCCAGAACGACTATATTGAGTTGTCTCGGGTTTATCACACAGTTCTATTGGCGGATGTATTGCAAATGGGCGCGACTTCAGATGACGCTGCGAGGCGCTTCATTGCATTAGTTGATGAGTTCTACGAGCGCAATGTGAAGCTGATTATTTCAGCGGAAGTGGAGCTAGAAAAGCTATACACCCATGGTCAGCTAGAGTTTGAATTTAAACGTTGTCAGTCGCGTTTAATTGAAATGCAGAGCCATGAATATTTGGCAAAAGAACACTTAAGTTAGCTTTGATTATCTCGAATAAGAAATAGAATTAAAAAAATCGTGATTTTGTTCAAAAAGAGGTGATTTTTTCTTCGCTCTTCTCTATAATCCTGCGACCTACCGTTACTGCGGGCCTCTAGCGATGAGTAAAATCACGTTATGCCAAGAGTTTTCCAACACTCGAAGGGGTGATGAATGGTAACTCTTAGACAGTGGGAATACGCGAGTATTCCTTAAGTGTAAATTTTTTAAATAGGTAATTATTAGCATGAAAACTTTCGTTGCTAAACCAGAAACTGTAAAACGCGACTGGTATGTTGTAGACGCTGAAGGCAAAACTCTTGGCCGTCTAGCAAGTGAAATCGCTTCTCGCCTACGCGGCAAGCACAAAGCAGAATACACTCCTCACGTAGACACTGGTGATTACATCATCGTTGTTAACGCTGAGAAAGTTGCTGTAACTGGTAACAAAGCTAAGGGTAAGGTTTACTACCGTCACTCAGAGTTCCCAGGTGGTCTTAAAACTATCACTTTTGAAAAGCTAATTGCTAAGAAACCAGAAATGGTTCTAGAACTAGCAGTTAAAGGTATGCTTCCACGTGGTCCTCTAGGCCGCGCGATGTACCGTAAGCTTAAAGTGTACGCTGGTACTGAGCACAACCATGTTGCTCAACAGCCACAAGTACTAGACATCTAAGGGGATTATGAAAATGGCAGAGAATCAATACTACGGCACTGGTCGTCGCAAAAGCTCAGCAGCTCGTGTTTTCATCAAACCAGGCTCTGGTGAGATCGTAATCAACAAGCGTAGCCTTGATGTTTACTTCGGTCGTCCAACTTCTCGTATGGTTGTTAAGCAACCTCTTGAGCTAGTTGAACTAACTGAGAAACTTGACCTTTACATCACTGTTTCTGGTGGTGGTATTTCTGGTCAAGCTGGCGCAATCCGCCACGGTATCACTCGCGCTCTTATGGAGTACGATGAAACTCTACGTCCTGCTCTACGTGCAGCTGGCTACGTTACTCGTGACGCTCGTTGCGTTGAACGTAAGAAAGTTGGTCTACGTAAAGCACGTCGTAAACCTCAATTCTCTAAGCGTTAATTTTTCTTTACGAAAAAGTACACGCCCCCAGTTTTACGACTGGAATTGTGGTTCAAAGCTCGGCTATATGCCGGGCTTTTTGTTTTTATACCCCCTCTAAACGCTTTCCCTTCCTCGTTTTATTTCCAAATTCTTATATTTTGAAAGCTTTTGTAACCCAATGTGCGCTTTGCCTCATGATTGTTACAAAAAGGTAGCTTTATCTTGTCAAAAAGTAGGGTTTTATTTATCATTTGCCGTCAATAAATAGAACTAAATACATATTTTGTTAGCCATGCTCTTTAATCGGAATTATTTCAATCCACAAGGAGCAAATGGGAGAATGTTTGGATGAGCAACGCGCCTTTAAATAACGGTCGCAGGCGTTTCTTAACCGCAACAACAGCCGTTGTTGGTGGTTTAGGAGCAGCTGCTGTAGCCGTGCCTTTTATTAAATCATGGAATCCGAGTGCCAAGGCGAAAGCTGCGGGCGCGCCGGTGGAAGTGGAAGTCAGTAAGTTAGAACCGGGACAAATGGTTCGTGTCGAGTGGCAAGGTAAACCTGTATGGGTTGTACGCCGTGCTGAGTCGGTACTAGAAAACCTAAAATCGATCGGTGGTCAACTTCGTGACCCTCAATCTGAAGCTGAACAACAACCAGAATACGCACAGAACGAGTTCCGTTCAATTAAGCCGGAATTCTTCGTTGCTGTTGGTTTCTGTACGCACTTAGGTTGTTCTCCAACTTACCTGCCGGATTCTTTTGCAGAACAAGTTCAGGGTGTTAAGTCTGGTTTCTTCTGTCCTTGTCATGGTTCAAAGTTTGATATGGCAGGTCGAGTATTCCAAGGCGTACCAGCTCCATTGAATCTTGTTGTACCAAAGCATATGTATTTGAGTGACACTAAGATCATGATCGGTGTGGACGAGGGAGACGCGTAATGCAAGGATTGCTTGATTGGGTAGAGAAACGTCTACCCGCGATGAATGCGTATAAAAAGCATTTATCTGAATACCCAATGCCTAAGAACTTTAACTTTTGGTACCTTTTCGGTTCTTTGGCAATGTTGGTATTGGTTAACCAAATCCTTACGGGTATTTGGCTAACAATGAACTACGTACCGTCAGGTGAGGGTGCATTTGCTTCTGTTGAATACATCATGCGTGATGTGGAATACGGTTGGCTACTACGTTACATGCACTCAACAGGTGCTTCGGCATTCTTCGTTGTTATCTACCTGCACATGTTCCGTGGCCTAATCTATGGTTCTTACCAAAAGCCTCGTGAGCTACTTTGGATCTTCGGTATGTTGATCTTCTTAGTGCTTATGGCTGAGGCTTTCATGGGTTACCTACTACCATGGGGTCAAATGTCTTACTGGGGTGCTCAGGTAATCATTTCTCTGTTTGGTGCGATCCCTGTTATCGGTGATGACCTAACGCTTTGGATCCGTGGTGACTACATCATCTCTGGTGCAACGCTGAACCGTTTCTTCGCACTGCACGTTATCGCTCTACCAATTGTACTTCTGCTGCTTATCGTACTTCACGTACTAGCACTGCACGAAGTGGGTTCGAACAACCCAGACGGTATTGAGACGAAACTTCCTAAAGGCACAATGGGCGACGACTACAAAACGCAGTTCCCATTCCACAAGGATTACACTAAGAAATACGACATCATTGACTCTATTCCTTTCCACCCATACGGGACCGTGAAAGATATGGTTGGTGTGGCCGGTTTCCTATTCTTCTTCTGTTATGTGCTGTTCTTTAACCCAGAGATGGGTGGATTCTTCCTTGAGCCGCCAAACTTTGAAGCTGCTAACCCACTGAAAACACCAGAGCACATCGCTCCGGTATGGTACTTCACGCCGTTTTACGCAATTCTGCGTGCTGTTCCTGATAAGTTGCTAGGTGTTGTAGCAATGGGCGCATCTATTGTTGTGCTATTCCTACTACCATGGTTCGACCGTTGTAAAGTGCGTTCTTACCGTTACCGTAGCAAACTGCATTTGATTAACATCATCCAATTCACAATAAGCTTTATTGCGCTTGGTGTACTTGGTGCGCTTCCAGCAACGCCAACATACACGCTACTGGCTCAAATCTTTAGCTTAGGTTACTTCATGTTCTTCGTTCTACTGTGGTTCTACAGTAAAAATGAAGCGACGAAACCATTACCAGAAAGGGTGACATTCAAATGAAAAAGTGGATTGTAATTTTATTTGCTATGTTGCCGTCACTGGTGATGGCAGCGGGTGCAAACGTACCATTAGACAAAGCGAACAATGATTTAACAGACAAAGCTTCATTGCAAAATGGCGCTAAGATGTTCATGAACTACTGTTTCGCTTGTCACTCAACGCAGTACCAGCGCTATGAACGTGTTGCGAATGATTTAGAGATCCCCGTTGATCTTATGAAGGAAAATCTGATTTTCGACCCTGAAGCGAAAATCGGTGACTTGATGGTTAATGCTATGCCTTCTGATCAAGCGGCAAGTTGGTTTGGTGCTCCGCCACCAGACCTAACATTGGTTGCTCGTGTTCGTGGCGCAGACTGGCTGTACACTTACCTTCGTACTTTCTATGAAGATCCGTCTCGTCCATTTGGCGTGAACAACATTGTTTTCCCAAGCGTTGGTATGCCGCACGTTCTTGAAGAACTGCAAGGTATCCCAACACCAATCTACGATACTCATATGGTAGATGGCGAGGAAGTGACGGTTGTTGTTGGCACTGAGACTGACGGCTCTGGCGAATTAAGTGCTGGTGAATACGACGAAGCAGTTCGTGACCTTGTTAACTTTTTGGTTTACTCGGGCGACCCAGTTCAACTTGAGCGTCACGCTATGGGTTGGTGGGTAATGGCCTTCTTAGTAATCTTCACTATCATCGTGATTTTGCTGAAGAAAGAGTATTGGCGTGATGTGCACTAATTGTGCTATAATACCGTGCTAATTCCCAAATTATGTTAATGTTCAATGGAGGCTTTAGGCCTCCATTGTTTTTATTTAAAGTGTACTGGAGGGCTCCATGGCTGTAGCTGCCAATAAACGTTCTGTAATGACTCTTTTCTCAAGTGCTTCTGATATGTATAGCCATCAGGTGCGCATCGTTCTTGCTGAAAAAGGCGTAAGTGTTGAAGTTGAGTTGGTTGATGAAAAAAATCTACCAGCAGAGCTTGTTGAACTGAACCCGTACAAATCAGTACCTACTCTTGTTGATCGTGAGCTTGCTCTATATGACTCGAAGATCATCATGGAATACCTAGATGAGCGTTTCCCTCATCCACCGTTGATGCCTGTATACCCGGTTGCTCGTGGTAACAGCCGTCTAATGATGTACCGCATTGAGCGTAACTGGTATTCAGTTGCAGAGAAGATCGTTAAAGGCAACGCTGAAGAATCTGAAGCAGCTCGCGTTAAACTGCGCAACGACCTACTGACTCTTGCTCCTATCTTCGCTGAGTATGAATACTTCATGAGCGAAGAGTTTAGCCTAATTGATTGTTACCTAGCTCCGCTATTATGGCGTTTACCTGAGCTTGGTATCGAACTAATTGGTCCTGGTTCTAAAGAGCTTAAGATTTACATGAACCGCGTATTCGAACGTGATTCATTCCTAGCTTCTCTAACTGAAGCTGAGCGTGAGATGCGACTCGTTCGCTAAGCGTTTATGGATATTTCTAATATGACTCCACGCCGACCATACATGCTTCGTGCATTTTATGAATGGCTGGTTGATAACGAACTAACTCCGCACCTTGTTGTTGAAGCAACATTACCGGGTGTGCGAGTTCCAGAAGAGTTTGTTCAAGATGGTCAGATCATTCTGAACATCGCGCCTCGTGCGGTTGGACAACTTGAACTGGGTAACGAAGCTGTGACGTTTAGTGCTCGCTTTAGTGGTCGTCCACACTCTGTGATCGTTCCGCTTTACGCAGTACAAGCGATTTATGCTCGTGAAAATGGTGCTGGTACCATGTTTGAACCTGAAGAGGCTTACATGGAAGCGTTTGAAGAAGGGATTGAAGAGGGACCATTTGAAGCTCCGGAACAAGGTCCTTCATTAAGTGTTGCAACGGCAGAAGTTGACGTTGATGCGGAAGATTCAGGCCCTGAGCCTGAGCCACCTCGTCCAGCTAAAGGTCGCCCAAGCCTTCGTGTTATCAAATAACGTTAGTTAAATAATGAACCAAATAAAAAAGCAGCGACTCGTCGCTGCTTTTTCTTTTCTGCTATATAGCATTCAATTGACTGGCTTAAGGCTAGTTAACAGCCGTCTCTTCTTCACCATATTCAAACGCTCGAATGACCTGTTTTACGCCAGAGATGTTACGAGCAACTTCTGTTGCGATATCGGCATGCTCTCGAGTCACGAGTCCAAGCAGGAATACTTCTGAATCCTCAGTAATCACTTTTACTTTGATGCCGTTAAGCTCAGCATTCGCAAGCAGAGCTGATTTCACTTTAGTGGTAATCCAGCTGTCTTTACTAATAGCACTTACAGACAAAGGTTCTTTCACTCGAACCTGATTGTGGATGCTCTCAACGCCAGCCACTTCTTTGGCTTGGTTTTCAAAAGCGCGACGTTCTGAATCTGTGGTTGCTTGTCCCATCAATACCACCGAACCTCGGTACGAGCTTGCGGTGACACGTACGTTGCCACGGAATGGTTGTTTATTGGTAATCGCTGCGACTTCAAATTCGATGTTGTTGTCGTTCCAAATCTCTTTGGTTGTTCGCGTATCCGTGACTAGGTTTGCAGTGGTTGCAGCACCAGCAATGAAAATGCCAGCACAACCAGACAGAGACAGTGTAAGTAGCGAAACACTAATCAGCTTAAACAGCCTCATAGAGGTTAATGATTTCATTGTGATGCTCCGTATATCACTCTTCGTGAGCAGGGAAGAGTACTTGATCGATTAGGTCACATAGGCAGTGTAGTGTCACCATGTGTACTTCATGAATGCGCGCTGTACGGTGTGAAGGGATACGAATCTCTACATCGTGTTCACCAAGCAAACCTGCCATCTCACCACCATCTTTACCGGTAAAGGCGATAATTGTCATGTCGCGAGTTACCGCCGCTTCCATTGCCTTGATGATGTTCTTGCTGTTACCACTAGTCGAGATAGCCAACAGGATATCGCCAGTTTGACCAAACGCACGTACCTGCTTAGAGAAGATCTCTTCATAGTGGTAGTCGTTAGCCACAGCCGTTAGCGTGGTGTTATCTGCTGTGAGTGCCATCGCTGGAAGGCTAGGGCGCTCTGTTTCAAATCGGTTGAGTAGGCACGATACAAATTGCTGAGCATTCGACGCCGAACCACCATTACCACAACAAAGAATTTTGTTTCCGTTAAGCAAGGTCGCAACCATTGCTTGAGCGGCATGCGTGATTGCGTCAGGCAGAGCTTCTGCAGCCGCAATTTGGATTTGAATACTTTCTGTGAAACTTTCTTTAATGCTGTCTAGCATGTTTATCCTTGGGTAATCGCGTTTTGAATCCAGTCGATAGTGTCATTCGGCCCTTCAATGGCAACAATATCAAACCTGAAATCTGTAGAGTGCACCGACAAGCCTTGCTGCATAAGCCAAACATTGGCTGTTTTGAGCAGTTTCTGTGACTTCTTGGCAGTCACCATTTCAGCGGCATGTCCGTAGCGGGTTTGCTTGCGGTATTTTACCTCAGCAAACACAACCGTATTGTTATGGCGCATTATAAGATCAATCTCGCCACATTTTGCTATGAAGTTTTCTTCTATTAACGATAAACCGTGGTTAATCAGATAAGATTTTGCCACGGCCTCGTATTTATCACCCACTTGTTTGTGGGTGATGGTTGGTTTGGATAGGAACTTTCGGCTAAAAAGCCCCATGCTCTGCCCAGCTGATTTCACGTTGAACCACACAGTTGTTATCGATGGTTAGCACACCCGTTTCACCTGGAATGCTGTAACCTTGCACGGCTTTCATCTGTGGCAGTGCATCCATTAGATAGTATGCATCCATTCCTAGTGCTTGCAGACGTTTTTGGCCGTTTGAGTGCGCAGGCCATAGGTCGTTGAGCTCTTTATTAAGCTCGTTTTTATTCTCAACTAATAGTGGGATATCGCTGTAGAACACACCGGTTAGGTCTTCATACTGCTTATCACCGCTGTTGCTGCGTGAGTTTGAGAACAGAGCGGGTTGGCTCGCATCTGGGTTAATTGCAACTTCAATGAAGGGTTTGATTAGTGTTAGCTCTGAGTTCTTAGCCACAATGTAGACAGAATCGATATCACGACGGCTGCGTGGCTCGGTTTCTAGGTCTAGGTTCAGTAATCCGTCCATTTGAGCGATACGCTGTTGGCTCTCTTGCAAGCCGAATACCTGATTCACATTACGTTGCAGTTGGCGTTTGTCAGAGAACAAGCTGATAGCAACATCGTTGCTGCTGTATTTTTTCCACTCTTCTTTAAACGCTTGCTCAACTCGCTCACCTAAACGTCCTCTTGGCGCAAGGATAAGCGGGTACTTGTAGCCTTGAGCAAATAGGTGCTTCGCTGCCTGAGCGACTTCTTGCTCTGGCGATAGAGCGAGATAACAAATGTTAGTATCAGGTTCTAGTTGTGTTGGAATGTTCAGAGCTAATGCTGGAATCGAGTTTTCGTGGTTTTTCTGTGCTTGCTGAAGTTTAGTGATGTTACTCTTGATCAGCGGGCCAACGATGAAATCAACATTGTTCTCTTCCAGTGTCGCT
The DNA here is from genome assembly GCF_041466145.1 of Vibrio sp. 10N.239.312.D08. Lineage (NCBI taxonomy): Bacteria > Pseudomonadati > Pseudomonadota > Gammaproteobacteria > Vibrionales > Vibrionaceae > Vibrio > Vibrio sp. 10N.239.312.D08. Next base: position 150,976 of record NZ_JBFSSD010000004.1, read on the forward strand.
TTAATCTCAGCGGCACTTTGCACGTTGGTATCCATTACCGTCAGCGTTGCATCTTCTTCGCGCTCTTTGTCATTCATCATCGCAAAGATGAAACCGTCACGCACAAGTTGTGCCTGCTTGCTGTACTTACCGGTTAGAGGCAGTAATAGTGCAGTGCTGGTTGGCTTGCTGATCTCTAGCGCTAAGATGTCAGTGATCGCTTGAGGTGTGTATGTCGCTGCTAGGTGCTGAGGGTTCTCTGCTAGCCAATCAAACAGGGTTTCCTGTAGGTTTGGAAGGTTCGAGTTCAGCGTCTTCATATAAATCGCCAGCTGTAACCAACCTGCTAGAACGTCTTCTGTAGGCGACGTTTTAAGCTCTAGAATCTCATATTGAGAGTAGCTATTTAGGTTTTGCCAAATACGGTCAGCAGCTTGTTGTTGGAGCTCGTCATCAGCGTCTAGATACTCTGAATAAAGAACTAACTCACGGCTTGCTTCAAAATACTCGCTTTGCATTTCAGAAATGTTCGCGCGTAGCTCGTGATAATCTTTCCACTGCTCGTTCGGAAGTTTCCACCAAGGCTGGAAGTTCAGTTGGCTATAAGCTTGTTCAGGCTGCGAGTTATTCACCAACAGTTGAGCGCGAGCTAATTGCCATTCCGCTTGTTGCGTTTCGCTCAGCTCTTGTTTTGCTAAGCGTTTGATCAACAGAGTTGCTTGATCGGTTTTTCCAGCTTGCACAGAAGCCTTAAGTGCCATGATTAACCAGTCGTTTTGTAGACTTCCTTTGCTACTATCCGCCTGCATCATGTAACTTTCAGTTGATTGCGCTGGATCTAGTGTAATATCAACGCTCGTTGGTGCTTGAGGACCTGAAGAACAAGCCGCCAATGTAATTGCTAATGCAATTGGAGTTAGTAAGCGTGGTACACTGAGTCTCTTATGGTTCATCGTTGCCATGAGTTCTTTAAATTCCGTATAAATTTGTATCTATATTAATCGTTGAAGTGATGGTAAACAAATGACAGATAACAAAACCTTGCTCACAGAGAGCCCAACTCTCTACATTGTGCCAACCCCAATCGGAAATTTGGGAGATATCACTCAAAGAGCAATTGAAATTTTATCAAGTGTCGATGTTATTGCAGCCGAAGACACACGCCACACGGGTAAGCTGCTTGCTCACTTCAATATATCAACCAGAACGTTCGCTTTACATGATCATAATGAACAAACTAAAGCGCAAGTTCTAGTCGAAAGGTTATTAGAAGGTCAGTCTATCGCATTAGTCTCTGATGCGGGTACACCTTTAATCAGTGACCCAGGTTACCATCTTGTCTCACAATGTCGTCAAGCGGGTGTGAGAGTTGTGCCACTTCCTGGTGCTTGTGCAGTGATTACGGCATTGAGTGCGTCTGGTTTACCGTCTGATCGTTTCAGCTTTGAAGGCTTTTTGCCGCCAAAGAGCAAAGGTCGTAAAGATAAGTTCCTAGAGATCGCGAAAGCAGAGCGCACGTGTATCTTCTACGAATCACCACATCGAATCTCAGATTCTCTACAAGATATGCTTGAGATCTTAGGCCCAGACCGTGAAGTTGTCTTGGCACGTGAGCTGACTAAGACATTCGAAACAATTCAAGGATTGCCACTGGGTGAGTTGATTGAGTGGATTGAAGAAGATTCGAACCGTAAGCGCGGTGAGATGGTGTTACTGATTCATGGTCATCGTGAAGAAGCGAGCACAGAACTGCCAGACGAAGCGACTCGCACACTAGGCATTCTAACCAAAGAGCTGCCTCTTAAAAAAGCGGCGGCGATGACGGCAGAAATCTACAATCTGAAAAAGAACGCGTTATACAAATGGGGCCTAGAGCATCTAGACCACTAGAAACCTCTTTATAGAGTAGCTAACCTGTATTGAAAAGCTTGTGAGGAGTGATGGTATTGCCGTTATTCCTCTTTTTTTGTCTGAATTGTGTAAAATTCACGCAGTTGCTTAGAGGTTTGCACCATATTTGTGATCTCGCTAGACACTGCACCCTAATCTCTATACAATCCGCCCTCGGAGTTGAACGGGTAATCGCTGCTTTGCTGATGTCCTTCGGGAGACTGACGTTGAGGTCCTTCGGGAAACTGACGTTGAAGTCCTTCGGGAGACTGGTAGAGGGGAGGAACGTCCGGGCTCCATAGAGCAGGGTGCCAGATAACGTCTGGGGGGCGCGAGCCCACGACAAGTGCAGCAGAGAGAAGACCGCCGATGGCCTCATTTCTTCGGAAGGGGCACAGGTAAGGCTGAAAGGGTGCGGTAAGAGCGCACCGTGCGACTGGCAACAGTTCGTAGCAAGGTAAACTCCACCCGGAGCAAGATCAAATAGGCCCTCACATTGCGTTGCTCGCGTATGGGGGCGGGTAGATTGCTTGAGCCTGTGAGCGATTGCAGGCCTAGACGAATGGTTACCGCCGCGCAAGCGGAACAGAACCCGGCGTATGTGTCGACTCCACCTATATAAAGAACCCATCATTACTTAACGGTAGTGATGGGTTTTTTGCTTTATATTGACGTAAATTATTTAGATTTCCTTAGAATCCTTCACCCTGATATGAGCTTGGGTCAAAAATTCCCAAAGCCTATACACAATATGGTGGAGATACGGCGTGAAATCAGTACACTAAAACGTTAATAGAACAAATTATTGCCGAACTAATGGCTCAATCCACTCACTGAGAAGACTATGACAGAAGCATTCAAACATATTTCAGTATTGCTTAACGAATCTATTGACGGACTTGCGATCAAACCTGACGGTACCTACATCGATGGTACTTTTGGCCGTGGTGGTCACAGCCGTACAATCCTGTCTAAACTGGGCGAGAATGGACGACTCTTTAGTATTGACCGCGATCCACAAGCGATTGCAGAAGCGCAAAAGATTGATGACCCTCGTTTTACGATTATTCACGGCCCGTTCTCAGGTATGGCTGAATATGCAGAGCGTTATGACTTAGTGGGTAAAGTAGACGGCGTTCTGCTGGATTTAGGTGTTTCTTCTCCGCAACTTGATGACGCTGAACGCGGCTTTAGTTTCATGAAAGATGGCCCGTTGGATATGCGTATGGACCCAACTTCGGGCATCCCTGTATCTCAGTGGTTACTAGAAGCGGATCTTGATGATATCACTTGGGTGATTCGTGAGTTCGGTGAAGACAAGCACGCTCGTCGTATCGCGAAAGGCATCATTGCTTATCAAGAAAACGAAGAGAATGAGCCGCTAACTCGCACTGGTCAGTTAGCTAAGCTTATCTCTGATGTAGCACCAAAAAGCTTCAAAGAGAAAAAGCACCCAGCAACGCGTGCTTTCCAAGCATTCCGTATCTACATTAACAGTGAACTGGAAGAGATCGACACGGCACTAAAAGGCGCAGCAAGCATTCTTGCTCCAGAAGGTCGCCTGTCTGTTATTAGCTTCCACTCACTTGAAGACCGTATGGTGAAGCGTTTTATTCGTAAAGAGAGCCAAGGCCCGCAAGTACCTCACGGCCTTCCTTTAACGGAAGAGCAGATCAAAGCACTAGGCAGTGCTGATCTTAAGCCTGTCGGTAAAGCGATCAAACCATCGAAAGGCGAAGTGGATGAGAACACTCGTTCACGTAGCTCAGTATTACGAATCGCAGAAAAGCTATAGTCAATGAAGACCTCCAAGCCGAACTTAGCCAAGATAATATTTTTTGATTTGATCTCCGTGGGTAAAGTCCCATTGGTGCTGCTTATCTGTATCTTCGCGAGCGCGATGGGGGTCGTTCTCACGACACACATGTCACGTCAGGCAATCACGCAAAAAGACATGGCATTGAGTGAGCGTGAACAGCTTGATAATGAATGGCGAAATTTAATGCTTGAAGAGACGGCTCTGGCTGAACATAGCCGCGTTCAAGCATCGGCAAAACGAGAGCTAGACATGAAACGTCCAGACTCCGACAAAGAAGTTGTGATCACACTGAAATGACCGGAAAAAAGGAAAAAGCCCCCGCGAAAGCCGTTAAGAAACCAACGAAAGAGCGAGTGAAGAGCGAAAAGGACTCGGATCCAATTCTGATTAAATGGCGTTTCAACGTCGTTATTGCTTTTGTGTTGGTTGCCTTTTCTGTACTAGTAGGTCGTGTGGCTTACATCCAAGTCATTGAACCAGATAACTTAATTCGTCAGGGCGACCTTCGTTCTGTACGTGTTAAGGCTATTCCTTCTGCCCGCGGTATTATTTCAGACCGCAATGGCGAACCACTTGCCGTCAGTGTGCCTGTTGAGGCGGTATGGGCTGACCCGAAAACCATCTTCGATAAAAATGGCATGGCCCAAATTGATCGTTGGTATGCGCTAGCTGATGTACTTGGCTTAGATCGACAATCGATGATCAACAAGATCTCTAGCAACAAATCCCGTCGATTTATTTACCTGCAAAGACAAGTTAGCCCAGCAATGGCGAAATACATCCGCGACTTAAAGCTGGTGGGTATTGGTCTTAAAGCAGAATCACGTCGTTATTACCCAGCCGGTGAAGTCAGCGCGCATCTTATTGGTGTGACCGGAATTGATGGACACGGCCTAGAAGGTGTCGAGCGCAGCTACGATAAGTGGCTCACGGGTGAAGCAGGTAAACGTACAATCCGTAAAGACCGTTACGGGCGAGTAGTTGAAAACATTGCACTAGAAGAGCGTGAAGAAGGTAAACCACTCGAGCTAACGATCGATCAACGATTACAAGCGATCGCCTACCGAGCGATTAAACAGGCGGTAGCCGATCACAAGGCGACGTCTGGATCTGCCATCTTATTAGACGTAAAAACGGGTGCGGTTTTGGCCATGGTTAACGCACCGTCTTACAACCCAAACAATCGTGCTGATTTACAAAGCTTTAAGATGCGTAACCGCGTGATCACCGATGCTTTTGAGCCAGGTTCGACGGTTAAGCCGTTTGTTGTTCTTGCCGCTCTCGAAAATGGTACCGCGGATGCTGATACTGTAATTGATACGGGTAACGGCATCATGCAAATCGGTGGTAGCCGTGTACGTGATACTTCCAAAGTTGGTAAGGCAGACTTGGCGTTAATCCTTAAGAAGTCGAGTAACATCGGTGTGGCGAAGTTAGCACTGGATATGCCACTTGAAGCGCTACTGGGCATGTACAGTTCTGTTGGTCTTGGCGAGATGTCTGGGCTGAATCTAGTCGGTGAGACCGCGGGTATTTTCCCGAACCGTCGACGCTGGTCTAAGTTTGAAATCGCTACCTTATCCTTTGGTTATGGTCTAGCGATTACTCCGCTGCAATTGGCTCATGCCTATGCGACGTTAGCGAATCACGGTGTTTACGAACCTATCCATATCGTTAAAAGCAACGACCAAGATTTCTCAAAACAGATCATCAAGCGCGAAAATGCTGAGTTGGTTTTGAACATGCTAGAAGGCGTAACCCAAAAGGGCGGTACAGCGACAAGAGCTGCCGTGCCGGGTTACCGAGTAGCAGCAAAAACAGGTACATCTAGAAAAGCGATTTCCGGTGGTTATGGAGACGAGTACTTCGCCTATACCGCAGGTGTTGCTCCAGTGAGTGACCCAAGAGTCTCTTTGGTTGTGATGATCAATGAACCTCAAGGTGACCTCTACTATGGTGGCTCGGTCGCAGCCCCTGTTTTTTCTGAAATCATGAAGGGCGCACTGCAAATTCTGAATGTCCCTGCTGATGAAAACAAGTTTCAAGAATAGAGCCAATCAGGATTCAATATGAGTAATAGCCTCACGCTGTCATCTTTACTTTCTCCTTGGAGTGACTTTAGTTCACCTGAGCTGGATGCGATTGCCGTTGAACAGTTGGAGTTGGATAGTCGTGCCATCAAAGACGGCGATATTTTTGTTGCTGTAGTTGGGCATGCTGTTGATGGCCGTCGTTTCATTGACAAAGCGGTCTCACAGGGAGCCAATGCCGTTATCGCACAAGCTGATGCTGAAAAGGCCCATGGTCTGATTGAGTGGTTGGATGCTGTTCCGGTTGTTTACATTAAAGACCTTAACTTGGTGTTATCTGAGTTGGCCGGTCGTGTTTACTCGTCTCAGGCGACTAAGCTGATTGGTGTTACCGGCACCAATGGCAAAACCACTATCACCCAATTGATTGCTCAGTGGCTAGATTTAGTCGGCCAACGCTCTGCGGTAATGGGCACCACGGGTAACGGTTTTCTAGACAACCTTAAAACGGCGGCGAATACGACCGGTAGTGCGATTGAAATACAACGTACGCTGAGTGAGTTGGCTGAAGAAAACGCTGTTTATACCGCGATGGAAATCTCGTCTCATGGTTTGGTTCAAGGCCGAGTTAAGGCATTGGATTTTGAGGCTGGTGTATTTACTAACTTGAGCCGTGACCACTTGGATTACCACGGCACGATGCAAGAGTACGCTCTGGCTAAGAAGAGCTTGTTTACTCAGCATAAGTGTAAGCACGCTGTGATTAATGTTGATGATGAAGTCGGTAAAGCTTGGATGGCTGATCTGTCCAATGCAGTAGCTGTGTCATTGCTTCCGTTATCGGGCTACCAGCAGTCAGTATGGGCATCGGATGTTGCTTATGCAGAGACGGGTATCAAACTCGCTTTTGATGGTAGCTGGGGGCAGGGACAACTGTCTGTTCCTTTAATTGGCCAGTTCAACGCATCAAATGTATTGGTTGCTTTCGCGACCCTACTTGTACTAGGCATCGACAAGCAAACCTTGATCGACACAGCACCTCAATTGCAACCTGTTATTGGTCGCATGGAATTGTTCCAAGTACCAAACAAAGCGAAAGTGGTTGTCGACTACGCGCATACACCTGACGCATTAGAGAAAGCATTGGCAGCACTACGTGTACATTGCTCTGGAAAGCTATGGGCAATCTTTGGCTGCGGTGGTGATCGAGATACAGGCAAGCGCCCTATGATGGCGGTTACCGCAGAGCAGTTCGCCGATAACATTATTATTTCAGATGACAACCCTCGCAGTGAAGACCCGGCATTGATTGTTAAAGACATGCTGGCAGGTTTAAGTGAGCCTGAAGTCGCCTTTGTTGAACACGATCGCTTTCAGGCGGTTAAGTTTGCTCTAGAGCAGGCGGGTAATAACGACATTATTCTTCTGGCTGGTAAAGGCCATGAGGATTACCAAGTATTAAAAGACAAAACGATCCACTATTCGGATCGAGAGTCAGCACTACAACTTTTAGGTATTTCATAATGATTGATGTATCACTCGAGCAGATCTGCTCCGTGGTCAGTGGTCAGCTGATAGAGGCTGGCAAATCGAGCAATAGTTTGATCAATGCGGTTTCTACCGATACTCGCACCGTTGAAGAAGGTGCACTGTTTGTTGCTCTCGTAGGTGAACGTTTTGATGCGCATGATTTTTGTGGTCAGGCTGTTGAGGCCAATGCGAGTGCGTTATTAGTTCAACGAAAACTTGACCTAAATATTACTCAAGTTGTTGTTGAAGACACTAAACTTGCTTTAGGTCAGCTAAGTGCTTGGATCCACAAACAATGTAACGTGCCAACCATGGCGATAACAGGAAGCTGTGGCAAAACGACCGTCAAAGAGATGGTCGCGAGTATTCTACAACAACGTGGCAAAGTGCTGTTTACAGCGGGTAACTTCAATAATGATATTGGAGTACCACTAACCTTGCTGCGCAGTGAACCCAATGACGACTATGCCGTGATAGAACTGGGCGCGAACCACATTGGTGAAATTGCCTATACCACGCAGCTTGTGAAACCACAGGTGGCCTTAGTGAATAACGTTGCTGCCGCGCATCTAGAGGGCTTTGGCTCAATTGATGGTGTTAAACAAGCGAAAGGCGAAATTTTTCAGGGGCTTGCTGCTGGTGATACTGCTATTGTTAACCTAGAGAGCAATGGTGGTGACTTCTGGAAAGATGTGCTTGCAGACAAAAACGTACTGACCTTTTCTGAAAGTGATGACACGGCGGATTACTTTTCGACGAATATTCGCATCAACGAGCAGGGTGAAGCTTGCTTTGATATGCAGACCCCGCAAGGCGCTATCGATGTCGAACTTGGCATTATTGGTCAGCACAATGTAGCCAACGCATTAGCCGCAGCAGCACTGAGCATTCAATTCGGTGCCACGCTTGCAGAAATTAAAAGCGGTTTAGCGAATCTTATCTCAGTTAAAGGCCGAGTTGAGGTTCAACAATTAAGTCAGAATATCAAGCTGATAGATGACAGTTACAACGCCAGTGTACCGGCAATGAAGGCTGCAGCTAAATTGTTGTCGAGCTTCAAAGGTCAGCGTTGGTTGATTTTAGGCAATATGGCTGAGTTAGGCGATGAAAGCCTTGCACTTCACCGTCAAGTCGGTGAATATGCTGCCCCATTCGCTTTTGAGCATGTACTCACTTACGGTGATGATACCAAGGTGATTAGTGAAGTGTGTAACGGCACTCACTTTGCAACGCATGAAGCGATGATCGCGCACATAGAGCAGCACTTGAGCTTGCCAGAAAACGCGCCACATACCTTGTTGGTAAAAGGCGCCAATAGTGCAGGAATGAGTAAAATAGCCGCTGCTTTAAAGGAGAACTTTTCATGATAATTTGGCTTGCAGAGCTACTACAGCCACACTTTTCTTTTTTCCGTTTGTTCGAATACTTATCGTTTCGTGCAATCGCGAGCATTTTGACGGCTTTATGTCTGTCGCTGTGGATGGGACCTCGTTTAATTGAGCGTCTGCAAATGCTGCAAATTGGCCAAGTTGTTCGTAATGACGGCCCAGAATCTCACTTCAGTAAGCGTGGTACACCAACCATGGGTGGTGTGATGATCCTTGCTGCGATCATCATTACGGTCTTACTTTGGGCTGACTTATCAAACCCTTACGTTTGGGCCGTACTTGTCGTGCTAGGCGGTTACGGTGCAGTTGGTTTTGTTGATGATTATCGTAAAGTCGTTCGTAAGAACACTGATGGCTTGATTGCGCGTTGGAAGTACTTCTGGCAATCGGCTATTGCATTGGTTGTGGCGTTTGCTCTGTATGCTCATGGGCAAGACACTGCTGCGACACAATTAGTGGTGCCTTTCTTTAAAGATGTGATGCCACAACTTGGTTTACTGTACATTGTTCTAACTTACTTTGTTATTGTGGGTACCAGTAACGCGGTAAACCTAACTGATGGCCTAGATGGCTTGGCGATTATGCCAACGGTTATGGTTGCTGCGGGTTTTGCTGTTATCGCTTGGGCGACAGGTAACGTTAACTTTGCAGCATACCTACACATTCCATACATCCCATACACCTCTGAACTGGTGGTGGTATGTACTGCTATCGTTGGTGCAGGCCTTGGCTTCCTATGGTTTAACACTTACCCAGCACAAGTATTCATGGGCGATGTTGGCTCTCTAGCATTGGGTGGTGCGTTAGGTGTGATTGCGGTACTCGTTCGTCAAGAGTTGGTACTAGTGATCATGGGTGGTGTGTTTGTAATGGAGACTCTGTCAGTGATTCTGCAGGTGGGCTCTTACAAATTGCGTGGTCAGCGTATTTTCCGCATGGCACCGATTCACCACCACTATGAACTTAAAGGTTGGCCAGAGCCGCGTGTTATCGTGCGTTTTTGGATAATCTCAATGGTATTAGTACTGGTTGGCCTAGCGACACTGAAAGTTCGTTAATCCTGTATGAGCCTCTGAATAGGGGCTCTTTAAAACTATTAAGAGCATCTTGTTTAAATGGAACGTTGGCAAAATATTCAAAATGTAGTGGTTGTGGGGCTCGGTATTACCGGGCTCTCTGTCGTTAAACATCTCGTAAAATATCAGCCCCATACTTGCGTAAAGGTAATTGATACGCGAGAGCTACCACCAGGAAAGGAATCTTTGCCTGAGTCGGTTGAGCTGCATTCTGGAAGCTGGAATAGCCAATGGCTAGCTGAGGCTGATCTGGTGGTTGCTAACCCAGGCATTGCTTTAGCGACACCTGAAATTCAAGATGTGCTTCAAGCGGGTACGCCTGTCGTTGGCGACATCGAGCTGTTTGGTTGGGCTGTAGATAAGCCTGTTGTGGCGATTACTGGTTCAAACGGTAAGAGTACCGTGACTGATCTGACTGGTGTGCTTGCTAAGGCTGCTGGGCTTAATGTTGGCGTTGGCGGCAATATTGGCATTCCTGCCCTAGACCTTCTAGAACTTGATGCGGAGTTATATGTCCTTGAACTTTCAAGTTTTCAGTTAGAAACTACATCGAATTTAAAACTTGCCGCTGCGGCATTCTTAAATCTGTCTGAAGATCATATGGATCGCTATCAAGGCATGGCTGATTACCGTGAGGCCAAGTTAAGAATCTTTAATAACGCGCAGTGTGCGACTGTTAATCGTGAAGACAAAGAGACTTACCCTGACCAGACAATGCCATTGTTGACTTTTGGCCTAGATAACCAAGAGTTTGGTGTATCAACGATTGATAGTACTGAGTGGTTGGTCGATCACGGTAAACCTGTCCTTGCTACCCAAGATTTAACATTGGTTGGACGTCACAATGTGGCGAATGCGTTAGTCTCACTTGCACTATTGAAGCAAGTTGGTATCGACTACAGCAAAAGTCTTGATGCTTTGAAGGCCTATAACGGTTTGACGCATCGTTGCCAAGTCGTGGCTGACAAGCGCGAAATCAAATGGGTTAATGACTCCAAAGCAACGAATGTAGCCAGCACATTGGCAGCCCTGTCTGGGTTGGAGTATCAAGGTACGTTATATCTTTTGGTTGGCGGCGTTGGTAAAGGTGCTGACTTTAGTGAGCTTGAACCAGTATTGGCGCAACTTGAGCGTGTTCAGCTGTGTTGTTTCGGTGAAGATGCAGATCAATTCATGCCTCTGCACCCATCGGCACAAAAGTTCGATACCATGCAGCAGATAATCGAATCTATCTCGCCACAGCTGGTGGCTGGAGATATGGTGATGCTGTCTCCGGCGTGCGCAAGCTTCGATCAATTTAATAATTTCATGGCAAGAGGTGATGCGTTCACTGAGCTTGCTCATGAGTATGCTTAACGTGTTGAAGGACTAACATTCAGTGCAAAGAGTCAAAGAGATTAATCAATCCATCTGGCAGTGGCTAAACCGTGCTACTCCCGAGGCGCTTTACGATCGTCAATTGGTGTGGATTGCTCTTGGGCTAATGCTGACAGGTTTGGTGATGGTGACGTCTGCTTCGTTCCCCATCAGTGCTCGTTTAACCGATCAGCCGTTTCACTTTATGTTCCGTCATGCCATCTTCCTTGTATTGGCGTTAGGTGTCTCTAGCGTCATATTGCAAATCCCGATGCAACGCTGGTTTCAATACAGTATGTATCTACTGGGCTTGTCCTTCTTCTTGCTGATTGTGGTATTAGCCGTCGGTAAGTCGGTTAACGGCGCATCGCGTTGGATCCCATTGGGGCTATTTAACTTACAACCCGCTGAAGTCGCCAAGTTATCGCTGTTTATCTTTATGGCGGGCTACTTGGTTCGGAAGCAAGATGAAGTGAGAAAAACCTTCTTCGGTGGTTTTGGTAAACCGATCATGGTATTCGGCGCTTTTGCCGTGCTGCTGCTAGGCCAGCCCGATTTAGGTACTGTGGTCGTAATGCTAGTGACCCTGTTCGGCATGCTATTCATTGCTGGTGCCAAGCTTTCACAGTTTATCGCCTTGATGGTGGCAGGTATTGCCGCGGTCGTCGGTTTGATTGTTATAGAACCTTATCGTGTTCGACGTGTTACCTCATTCTGGGAACCTTGGAACGACCCGTTCGGCAGTGGTTACCAGTTAACTCAGTCATTGATGGCGTTTGGCCGTGGTGATTGGATGGGGCAAGGGCTTGGTAACTCGATTCAAAAACTCGAATACTTACCAGAAGCGCATACCGATTTTGTATTTGCTGTGTTGGCTGAAGAGCTTGGCTTTGTCGGTGTTACCTTAGTATTAATGTTGATCTTCAGCTTGGTGTTAAAAGCCATTCTGATAGGTAAAAAAGCCTTTGAACACGATCAAGTGTTCAGCGGCTATCTGGCTTTTGGTATTGGTATTTGGTTTGCGTTTCAGACGCTTGTTAACGTAGGTGCTGCATCTGGCATCGTTCCGACCAAAGGTCTAACCCTACCGCTAATCAGTTATGGTGGTTCGAGTTTAATTGTTATGTCTGTGGCGGTATCAATGCTGCTGCGCATTGACCACGAATGCCGAATGCAACAAAAAGAACAAGCTGATAGTCAAAACGAATTAGTAGAATAAGAATCTAACGTGATGAAACAAAACAAAAAACTTTTAGTGATGGCTGGTGGTACTGGCGGTCACGTTTTCCCAGGGTTAGCAGTAGCGAAAAAGCTTCAGCAACAAGGTTGGGAAATTCGCTGGTTAGGCACAGCAGACAGAATGGAAGCGGATTTAGTGCCAAAGCATGGCATTGAAATCGACTTCATCAAAGTGAAAGGCCTGCGTGGTCAAGGCATTAGCAAGTTAATTAAAGCGCCGTTCCAGATTATTAATGCCATACTTCAAGCAAGGCAACACATCAAAGCATGGCAGCCTGATGTGGTACTTGGTATGGGTGGCTACGTGAGTGGCCCGGGTGGTATCGCGGCATGGTTGTCTGGCATTCCAGTGGTTCTCCATGAACAAAATGCAGTGGCAGGTTTAACCAACCAATGGCTGTCTAAGATTGCTAAAAAGGTTTTCCAAGCTTTCCCTGGTGCTTTCCCTACCGCAGAAGTGGTGGGTAACCCAGTACGCGAAGATGTGGTTGCCTTAGCTGAACCCGAGCAACGCATGGCTGAGCGTGATGGTGACATCCGCATCTTGGTTATGGGCGGCAGTCAGGGCGCAAAAATCCTAAACGATACCTTGCCAGTAACGATGGCGCAGCTTGGTGAAGGCTTCACTGTGATGCACCAAGCGGGTAAGAACAATCAACAACAAGTTATTGAGCAATACAAATCACATTCTGTTGGTAATGTTCAAGTGACTGAATTTATTGATGATGTGGCGCAAGCTTATGAGTGGGCAGATCTATTAGTGTGTCGCTCAGGTGCATTAACCGTATCAGAAGTGTCTGCGGCAGGTGTCGGTTCTATCTTCGTTCCGTTTATGCACAAAGACAGACAACAAGCGTTGAATGCCGACCATTTAGTTGAATGTGGCGCAGCGTTAATGATTGAACAGCCTCAACTAACGGCTGATAAGCTAGCGAACACTATCACGCAGCTTGATAGAAATGAATTAAAAATGATGGCAACAAAAGCTCGTCAAGCCGCCAAGCTTGATGCTGATGTGACCGTCGCTGAAGCGATTAAAGCTTTAGCAAAATAATGAGATTGAATTGATGACGATTGAACATACCCAAGACTTAGCGCAAATCCGTGCAATGGTGCCAGAGATGCGCCGTGTTAAATCTATCCACTTCATTGGTATTGGTGGTGCCGGAATGAGCGGGATTGCTGAAGTCTTGCTAAATGAAGGCTACCAGATCACGGGTTCTGATATTGCTCAAAACCCAGTGACTGATCGTTTAGTTAGCAAGGGTGCGACCGTTTATATCGGTCACCAAGCGAGTAACGTTGCCGACGCAAGTGTGGTGGTGGTATCAACCGCTATCAACGAAGAAAACCCAGAAATTATTGCAGCTCGTGAAGCGCGCACACCGATCGTTCGTCGTGCAGAAATGCTGGCTGAGCTGATGCGTTTTCGTCACGGTATTGCTGTGGCAGGTACGCACGGTAAAACAACCACGACTGCGCTAGTGACACAGATTTACTCGGAAGCCGGCCTAGATCCAACCTTCGTAAACGGTGGTTTGGTTAAAAGTGCTGGCACTAACGCACGTTTAGGTTCAAGCCGTATTCTTATCGCTGAAGCCGATGAGAGTGATGCTTCATTTTTACATCTGCAACCTATGGTTAGTATCGTAACTAACATTGAAGCGGATCATATGGATACCTACGGCGGCGATTTTGAAACGCTAAAGCAGACGTTTATTGATTTTTTACACAACCTACCATTCTACGGTCAGGCTGTGATGTGTGTTGATGATCCAGTAGTGCGTGAGCTTATTCCTCAGGTAAGTCGCCAGGTGATTACTTACGGTTTCTCTGAAGATGCGGATATTCGTATTGAGAACTACGTACAAGAAGGCCAGCAAGGCAAATTCACAGTGGTACGTGAAGGTAAAGCTAACCTTGATATCACGTTAAACATTCCAGGTCGTCACAATGCATTGAATGCATCCGCGGCGATTGCTGTTGCAACAGAAGATGACATCAGCGATGAAGCGATTCTCAAAGCGATGGCGGGAACGGAAGGCACGGGTCGCCGTTTCGATCACCTAGGTGAGTATGAAACAGGTAAAGGCGTTGCAATGCTGGTCGATGATTACGGTCATCACCCAACCGAAGTTGATGTGACGATTCAAGCTGCTCGTAGTGGCTGGACTGATAAACGTCTTGTTATGATCTTCCAACCGCACCGTTATAGCCGTACTCGCGATCTGTATGATGATTTCGCGAACGTTCTTGAGCAGGTTGATGTCCTAATTCTGTTAGATGTTTATTCTGCAGGTGAGAAACCTATTGCAGGGGCTGACGGACGTTCATTAAGTCGAACTATTCGTGGGCGTGGTAAGATAGACCCAATCTTTGTTGCCGATATCAACGCACTGCCATCGGCTTTAGCCAACGTAATTCAAGGCGGTGACCTTGTTTTAACGCAGGGTGCAGGCGATGTTGGTCGAGTAGCGAAGCAGTTGGAATCGTTACAGTTAGACATTAATAAAATGCAGAACGCGTAACAGAATACTGTCTACAGACTGTGGTCAATCGCTCACTTCTTGCGATTGACCTAAAATTGACCAAAAATCTTATTATCAACGTTTGATAGTTTGATTTTGCTCAGTATAATTCATAGGTTAAAGTAAGTGCTTTTACCTCTATTACGAAGATAGGGAATAGAATTGCGAACCAACGACAGGGAATGCGGGCTTTGGTAGAAAGTACTTTTAGCGAAAACCGCCACCTATTCAGTTTACCGTCGCTCAAGAAACACGCCTTAGGCGGGTCTTTTTTTGTCATGGTATTGCTATTCATTGGGTTTCTTTTCTATACCACACTAACTTGGATGTGGGACGATCAGCGATTGCCTCTCTCCAAAATAGTACTTCAAGGCGACTTAACTTACGTAACCGCTGGTGATGTTCAACATGCCTTTAGCGAGCTAGAGCACATTGGAACCTTCATGTCGCAAGACATCGGTGTGTTGCAAGACAGTTTAGAAGCGTTACCTTGGGTTTCAGTGGTCTCCATTCGTAAGCAGTGGCCAGACACAATAAAAGTATTTTTGACTGAGTACCATGCGGCAGCAATCTGGAACGGTAACATGCTGCTGAATGACGATGGTCAGGTGTTTAATGGTGATATCGGCCTGTTGAAGGGCGATAGAGTTAAGCTTTACGGCCCAGACGGCACCAGCCAAGAAGTGATAGAAAAGTGGCGACAGATAACCCCTTTGATTAACAGTCTAGGGTTAACCGTTACCTCTCTCGTTCTCAATGAGCGTCGCGCTTGGCAAATAATCCTAGATAACGGTATCCGTTTAGAACTAGGTAAAGATTCTTTAGATGAGCGTGTTGAACGCTTCATTTCGCTTTACAACGAACTTGGTAGTAAAGCGAATCAAGTGAGCTACATCGACCTCAGGTATGATACGGGAGCCGCTGTAGGCTGGTTTCCAGAGCAAGAGTTAGAAGAGAGCACAGATGACTAAGACCGCAGATGACAACATAATCGTTGGTCTTGATATAGGCACTGCGACCATATCAGCTCTGGTTGGTGAAATATTGCCTGATGGTCAAATCAATATCATTGGTTCTGGGCAAAGCCCATCCAGAGGTATGGATAAAGGTGGTGTAAACGACCTAGAGTCGGTAGTTAAGTCGGTTCAGCGAGCTATTGATCAAGCAGAGTTGATGGCGGAATGCCAAATCAGCAATGTATTTATCTCGCTATCGGGTAAACATATCGCAAGCCGAATTGAAAAAGGCATGGGCACTATCTCTGATGAAGAGGTGTCTCAAGACGATATGGATCGAGCGATCCATACCGCGAAATCAATTAAAATAGGTGATGAGCAGAGAATTCTGCACGTGATCCCACAAGAATTTACCATTGATTATCAAGAAGGGATTAAGAACCCACTTGGCTTATCTGGTGTTCGAATGGAAGTCAGTGTTCACCTAATTTCTTGCCATAGCGACATGGCGAGAAACATTATTAAAGCTGTTGAACGATGTGGTCTCACAGTAGAACAAATCGTGTTTTCAGGACTTGCCTCAAGCAATGCGGTAATTACTGAAGACGAGAGAGAGCTTGGAGTATGTGTTGTCGATATCGGTGCGGGTACAATGGATATTTCCATTTGGACTGGCGGCGCACTTCGACACACAGAAGTCTTTTCCTACGCAGGAAATGCAGTAACCAGTGATATTGCCTTCGCTTTCGGCACGCCAGTGAGCGATGCTGAAGAGATAAAAGTAAACCATGGTTGCGCTCTGAGTGAACTCGTAAGCAAGGATGACTCTGTTAACGTCCCAAGTGTTGGTGGTCGCCCATCGAGAAGTTTGCAACGACAAACTTTGTCGGAAGTGATTGAACCACGTTACACTGAACTTATGGGTCTCGTTAACCAAACTATTGATACGGTTCAATTACAGCTACGAGATGAAGGTATTAAACACCACCTTGCAGCTGGCGTCGTTCTCACTGGTGGAGCGGCACAAATTGACGGATTGGTAGAGTGTGCGGAACGTGTTTTCCGCAATCAAGTTCGAGTTGGTAAGCCGTTAGAAGTTAGTGGCTTAACTGACTATGTTAAAGAGCCGTATCATTCTACGGCGGTTGGTTTACTTCATTACGCAAGAGATTGTCAGATCAGTGATGAAGGTGATTACAGCGAACCTAAGCGTTCAGCACCTTCTATGTCTGGTTTATTTGGCAAATTGCGTAATTGGATACAAAAAGAGTTTTAACCTGAGTTGCAGGAAAAAACGGAGATAACACATGTTTGAACCGATGATGGAAATGTCTGACGATGCAGTAATTAAAGTCGTTGGAGTTGGTGGCGGTGGCGGTAACGCTGTTGAGCACATGGTACGTGAATCAATCGAAGGCGTAGAATTCATCAGTGTTAACACTGATGCACAAGCACTTCGTAAAACAAGCGTGAGCAGCGTGATCCAAATTGGTGGTGATATCACTAAAGGTTTGGGCGCTGGTGCAAACCCACAAGTAGGCCGTGATGCAGCTCTCGAAGATCGAGAAAGAATTAAAGAAGTTCTAACTGGCGCCGATATGGTATTTATCGCAGCTGGTATGGGCGGTGGTACTGGTACAGGTGCTGCTCCAGTTATTGCTGAAGTTGCGAAAGAGTTGGGTGTGCTAACGGTTGCTGTTGTAACTAAGCCATTTAGCTTTGAAGGCAAAAAACGTTTAGCGTTTGCTGAGCAAGGTATTGAAGAGCTTTCTAAACATGTGGATTCTTTAATTACGATTCCAAATGAGAAGCTACTTAAAGTACTTGGCCGCGGCGTAACTCTGCTAGAAGCTTTCGCAAGTGCCAATGATGTACTTAAAAACGCTGTACAAGGTATCGCTGAGCTAATTACTCGCCCTGGTATGATTAACGTCGATTTCGCGGATGTTCGCACCGTAATGTCTGAGATGGGTCATGCAATGATGGGTAGCGGTATCGCAAAAGGTGAAGACCGTGCTGAAGAAGCTGCTGAAACGGCAATTTCTAGCCCACTACTAGAAGACATCGACCTAGCTGGCGCACGTGGCGTTCTTGTGAACATCACAGCTGGCCTAGATATGCGTCTAGATGAATTCGAAACAGTAGGTAATACAGTTAAGGCATTCGCATCTGATAACGCAACAGTTGTGATTGGTACTTCTCTAGACCCTGATATGACGGATGAAATCCGTGTAACTGTTGTAGCAACAGGTATCGGCACAGAGAAAAAACCAGACATTACATTAGTTGCTGGTGGTAAAGCTAAGGTTGCACCAACTCCTCAACCACAGGTAGCGGCTCAAACTGCACCAAAAGTGGAAGAGAAAGTGGCACAACCATTGCAAGAAAAAACTGAGGTTAAACCTCAAGTTAAGCCGCAGCCAACAACGTCACCTGTTTCTTCAGGTACAGGCGCTAGCCAAAGTGCAGCACCTAAGGCTGAGAAAGAGAGTGGATACTTAGATATTCCAGCATTCTTACGACGTCAGGCTGATTAACAAATACCCAAAATTTGACTATTGTCGAATTAATGGTAAAATTCGCGGTCGGTAAATACTGACCGTGATTTGTAGCACTGATAACGAGGCAAGCAGATGATCAGACAACGTACTCTGAAAGAAATTGTGAAAACAACTGGTGTGGGTCTCCACTCTGGTCGTAAAGTCACACTTACTCTTCGCCCGGCAGCTGCAAATACAGGTATTGTTTATCGTCGTACAGATGTAAATCCACCTGTAGATTTCCCAGCTGATCCAGCGTCAGTTCGTGACACTATGCTATGTACAGCTCTTGTTAATGACGAAGGCGTACGTATCTCTACAGTGGAACACCTTAACGCAGCTTTAGCGGGTATGGGCATCGACAACATTATTGTTGAAGTAGATGCACCTGAGATCCCAATTATGGATGGTAGCGCAAGCCCATTCGTATACTTGCTACAGCAAGCGGGTGTAGAAACACTGAATGCAGCGAAGCGTTTTATTCGTATCAAAAAGCCTATCCGTTTTGAAGATGGCGATAAGTGGGCAGAATTTGTTCCATTTAACGGCTTCCGTATGGACTTTGAGATCGATTTTAACCACCCAGCTATTGAATCTGATGAGCAACGTTTGTTGTTTGATTTCTCTTCACAAGGTTTTGTGAAAGAAATTTCTCGCGCTCGTACTTTCGGCTTCATGCGCGACATTGAGTATCTACAATCTCAAAACCTAGTACTTGGCGGTAGCTTTGATAATGCTATCGTACTGGACGAATACCGAATTCTTAATGAAGAAGGTCTACGTTTTGACAATGAGTTCGTAACTCATAAAGTACTAGACGCGATTGGTGACTTGTACATGTGTGGACACGCTATTATTGGTGAGTTCCGTGCATACAAATCAGGTCACGGCCTAAACAACCAACTACTACGTGCAGTACTTGCTGACGCAGAAGCTTGGGAGTGGGCAACATTCGAAGAAGAAGTAGGCTCTCCTGTTGCATTTGCTGAGCCAGGAATGGTTCTAGCGTAATTGTTGTTTACAGCAATATAAGATTTCGAAAACCAGGTCATTGACCTGGTTTTTTTGTATCTATTTTCCAGATACAGTGTCGTCAACATCCGAAAGTTGTCTCCCAATGAGCTGCAGTCTGGCTAATCCATCAGCAATTAGAAAGAAAAGTTCCAAGCACATCAAACAAATGGGGTTATAAATGGTTGTTGGTGTGAAAATTACTTACACTAAAGGGCATTAATTTTAACTCAAGCCTTGAAAACTCTACTCTCAAGTACAATATCAAAGATACTAGATTTATCTCAGTATCCTTGGTTAGTAACTGAAGACTAGTTCATAGCTAGTAGAGACACTGACGGCATTTAAAATAGATCGCGGACGATCTGAGAACGAAGAGATTCCAAGCACATGATTACTAAGCTGCTGACAAAGGTAATTGGCAGTCGCAATGACAGAACACTGCGCCGCCTTAGAAAAATTGTAAAAGAAATTAATAACTTCGAACCAACGTTTGAAGCACTTTCAGACGAAGAACTAAAAGCAAAAACGGTTGAATTTCGTGAGCGCTTAGATAAAGGTGAATCGCTAGACCAACTTCTACCTGAAGCATTTGCTACGGTACGTGAAGCGTCTAAGCGTGTTTACGGCATGCGTCACTTTGACGTGCAAATGATTGGTGGCATGGTTCTAAATGCTGGCCAAATTGCAGAAATGCGTACTGGTGAAGGTAAGACTCTTACAGCAACCCTACCAGCTTATCTTAACGCCCTACCTAGCAAAGGTGTTCACGTAGTAACGGTGAACGACTACCTAGCGAAGCGTGATGCGGAAACAAACCGCCCATTATTTGAATTCCTTGGTATGACTGTTGGCGTAAACGTGCCAAACATGGCTCCACCAGAGAAGAAAGAAGCGTACCAAGCGGATATCCTATACGGAACAAACAACGAGTTTGGCTTCGATTACCTACGTGACAACATGGCTTTCCGTGCTGAAGATCGTGTTCAACGTGAGCGCTTCTTTGCTGTTGTCGATGAGGTTGACTCAATCTTAATCGATGAAGCTCGTACTCCACTTATTATCTCTGGCCCAGCTGAAGATAGTTCAGATCTTTACACGCGTATTAACACGTTGATCCCTAACCTTGAGCGCCAAGATAAAGAAGATTCTGAAGAGTACCGTGGTGAAGGTCACTACACCATGGACGAGAAATCGAAACAGGTTCACCTGACTGAAAACGGTCAAGAATTTGTAGAAGAGCTAATGGTCAAAAACGGCCTGATGGAAGAGGGTGACACGCTTTACTCTCCAACTAATATCAGCCTATTGCACCATGTTAATGCAGCGCTGCGTGCACACGTACTGTTTGAGAAAGACGTCGACTACATCGTTACTGAAGAAGGCGAAGTGGTTATCGTTGATGAACATACTGGTCGTACTATGCCAGGTCGTCGTTGGTCTGAAGGTTTACACCAAGCTGTTGAAGCTAAAGAAGGTGTGAAGATTCAGAATGAAAACCAGACGCTAGCATCGATTACATTCCAGAACTTCTTCCGTCTATACGAAAAACTGTCAGGTATGACAGGTACAGCCGATACAGAAGCTTTCGAATTTCAGTCTATCTACGGCCTAGAAACAGTGGTTATCCCAACCAACAAGCCTATGGTTCGTAACGATATGCCAGATGTGGTTTATCGTACCGAAGAAGACAAGTTCAATGCGATCATTGAAGACATCAAAGACCGTGTAGCTGCTGGTCAGCCATCATTGGTTGGTACGGTTTCTATCGAGAAGTCTGAACTACTGTCTAACGCACTGAAAAAAGCAAAAATTAAGCACAGCGTTCTAAATGCTAAATTCCACGAAATGGAAGCAGAGATCGTTGCACAAGCTGGTATGCCGAGTGCGGTAACTATCGCAACTAACATGGCTGGTCGTGGTACCGATATCGTATTAGGTGGTAGCTGGCAGGCACAAGTTGAGAAGCTAGAGAATCCAACCAAAGAGCAGATCGAGAAGATCAAAGCTGACTGGAGAGTAATCCACGATAAAGTGCTTGAGTCAGGTGGTCTGCACATCATTGGTACTGAGCGTCATGAATCTCGCCGTATCGACAACCAGCTACGTGGTCGTTCTGGTCGTCAAGGTGATGCGGGTTCTTCTCGTTTCTACCTATCAATGGAAGATTCTCTGCTACGTATCTTCACATCGGATCGTATGGCTGGTCTTATCCAAAGTGGTATGGACGAAGGCGAAGCGATCGAATCTAAGATGCTTTCTCGCTCAATTGAAAAAGCACAACGTAAAGTTGAAGGTCGTAACTTCGATATTCGTAAGCAGCTTCTTGAGTACGATGATGTAGCCAATGACCAACGTAAAGTGGTTTATGAGCTTCGTGATGAACTGATGAGCTCTGACGATATCAGCGAGATGATCGAACACAACCGTGAAGATGTATTGGCATCAGTGATTGATGAATACATCGCACCTCAGTCTCTTGAAGATATGTGGGATATCGCGGGTCTGCAAGATCGTCTGAAGAATGACTTCGATCTAGACTTTGATATTCAAGGTTGGTTAGACGAAGACGACAAGCTTTATGAAGAAGCATTGCGTGAGCGTATTCTTGCTATGGCGGTTGATTCGTACAAACAGAAAGAAGAAGTGGTTGGTGCTCAAGTACTGCGTAACTTCGAGAAATCTGTGATGCTACAAACGCTAGACGGCCTTTGGAAAGAGCACTTGGCTGCGATGGATCACCTTCGTCAAGGTATCCACTTACGTGGTTATGCTCAGAAGAACCCGAAACAAGAGTACAAGCGCGAGTCGTTTGAACTGTTTGAAGGCCTACTAGATGTACTGAAAACAGACGTTGTTACCATCCTTTCTAAAGTGCGCGTTCAGCAACAAGAAGAAGTTGAAAAGATGGAAGCTCAACGTCAAGCTCAAGCTGAAGAAGCGGCGCGTCGTGCACAAGCGCAACATGCAACAGCTGAAAACCAGCTAGCTGACGATGAAGCTGAAGCGGCATCTCCACAAACGGTAGTGCGTGACGAGCGTAAAGTTGGCCGTAACGAGCCATGCCCATGTGGTAGCGGTAAGAAGTACAAGCAGTGTCACGGTAAAATCGCGTAAGTTTAATGAATCGTTGCTGTAGCGCATGATAGCTGCGTTGGTGGTACTCACTTACAGTCGTAAGCTCCGTGCCACCGCCTTGCTCTCATACACTACAACTTAGCTTCATAAAACTGACAAATAGAATATAAAGAGTCGCTTAGGCGGCTCTTTTTGTATGTAAATTTCATGGCTTACTTTGTTACGCAAGGAAGTTGTCATTCCCTATAGCGAGGAGTGAGCGTAGTAGGGGATCTTGTTTAGTTAGGCTCGCGTAGTTTTAGATCCCCAACTCAGTCGTTCCTCTTTCTTGAGGATGACGTATTTAGGGACTATGTGAGTTCAGCGTTTTATTAAGGAACACCATCAATGAAAAGAATCCATATCGTAGCGGGTATTATCTTCAATCAAGATAAGTCACAGGTCTTTATCACTAAGCGTCCAGATGACAAGCACAAAGGTGGCTTCTGGGAATTTCCAGGTGGCAAGGTTGAAGAGGGCGAAACTATTGAGCAAGCGATGACTCGCGAGCTTGATGAAGAGGTCGGTATCAAGGTGACCGAGCAGTCTCTGTTTGAGCATCTTGAATTTGATTACACGGATAAGTCACTTAAGTTCGATTTCATTCTCGTGACTGATTTTGAAGAGCAGCCTTATGGTAAAGAAGGTCAGCAAGGTGAATGGGTAAGCCTAGAATCATTGAATCAATACGCCTTCCCAGAGGCAAATGTGCCAATTTTAGAGCGAGTAATAAAAGAGTTTTCGTAATTGCTAGCCTGAGTTTGAGATTGTTGTTAGTTTAAAGAGATTAATCGATTGAACGTTGCTGCAAGAGATAAGTGGCAACGGTAACCAAAACAATGGAGATATTCGCAGTGGTAAGAATTGCAATTGCAGGAGCAGCGGGCCGCATGGGCCGCAACTTGGTGAAAGCCGCTCATCATAATTCAGAAGCAAGTGTTGGAGCTGGTTCAGAGCGTCCAGAGTCATCTTTGGTCGGCGTAGATGTCGGCGAGTTATGCGGTGAAGGTCGTTTTGATGTTGCTTTAGTCGATGATTTGTCTAAAGCCATCGAAGAGTTTGATGTGATTGTCGATTTTACTGCCCCTGTTAGCACATTAGCGAATATTGAACTTTGTAAACGTCACGGTAAAAAACTGATCATCGGTACAACGGGCTTCTCTGAAGAAGAGAAGCAGGTGATTGATGCTGCTTCAAAAGAGATGGCTATCGTAATGGCACCTAACTACAGCGTTGGTGTGAACCTGGTCTTTAAGCTGCTAGAGAAGGCCGCTAAAGTGATGGGCGATTACTGTGATGTCGAGATCGTTGAGGCTCATCACCGTCATAAAGTCGATGCACCGTCAGGTACTGCGATTGGTATGGGCGAAGCTATTGCGGGTGCTATGGGCAACGAGCTGAACGATGTAGCTGTCTGGTCACGCGAGGGTATTACTGGCGAGCGCACTAAAGATGAGATTGGTTTCGCGACGATTCGTGCCGGTGACATTATTGGTGAACACACCGCTATGTTTGCTGATATCGGTGAACGAGTGGAAATTACCCATAAAGCCACTGATCGAATGACCTTTGCTAATGGCGCAATCAAGGCCGCGGTTTGGTTAAATGATAAACCAGCAGGCTTTTATACCATGACGGATGTGCTTGGTTTGAATGACCTATAAATAGATATTTATGCGCTGGCAATTGCCGGCGCTTTCTTTATTTGGTGCCTTTTCCTTAGTAATCTCACTTCTCCGATCTTCCTTCTACTTTCTTCTTATCGCCTTTTTGACTCCATTTCTATGCTGTTTATGTGGTCTTTGGTGTGTTTTTTGTTTTAGATCTTTAAATTGTCATGTTTTCTCTTGGTATTTATCGATTGCGTTTTGTTGCTGATATTTTTATCACTCTATGGTTGGCTAAAATGAGGAGTGAAAATTAGAAAATCGTAATATTCGAGCTAAATGCGCATGAAAGTTGAACTTTTGGAGCTTTGAGGGGGTAAATTGAATTAGTCCTTACAAATGTTTAATTTCTTTTGAGTTAAATGTTGACACGTATCACGCAGATCACTAAAATACCGCCAATTTGTCTAATTTCCATAAACACGCAGTTTTTGGTGTTGCAGGAAGGTAGATTTGCAAATTAAATCAATTTTAATGCATTTTTATTTCTGGAGGTTGTCTTGAAGAAGTCAGCACTACTCGTCCTAGAAGATGGGACAGTATTTCACGGTGAAGCCATTGGCGCTGTAGGTTCTGCAGTTGGTGAAGTCGTTTTTAATACCTCGATGACGGGGTACCAAGAAATCCTCACTGATCCTTCCTATTCTCAACAAATCGTTACCCTTACTTACCCTCACATTGGCAATACCGGAACCAATTCCGAAGACGAAGAATCTTCTTCAATCCACGCTCAAGGCCTTGTGATTCGCGATCTCCCTCTAATCGCTTCTAACTTCCGTAATGAACAATCCCTTTCTGATTACCTTAAGTCGCAAAACGTTGTTGGTATCGCTGATATTGATACTCGTAAGTTGACGCGTATTCTTCGTGAAAAAGGCGCACAGAACGGTTGTATTGTAGCTGGCTCTTCAGTAAACGACGGAAACCTAGACGAAGCTTTGGCTCTAGCTAAAGCAAAAGAATTCCCTGGCCTGAAAGGTATGGACCTTGCGAAAGAAGTTACAACAAAAGAAGCGTATCAATGGAAACAAGGTTCGTGGACGCTTACGGGTGGACTTCCTGAAGCGAAAGCAGACTCAGAATTGCCATACCACGTTGTTGCTTATGACTTCGGTGCAAAACGAAACATCCTACGAATGCTTGTTGACCGCGGCTGCCGCCTAACGGTTGTTCCTGCTGAGACTTCAGCTGAAGAAGTACTTGCTCTGAACCCAGACGGTGTTTTCCTTTCAAATGGCCCTGGTGACCCAGAACCATGTACTTACGCAATTGAAGCGACAAAAGTGTTCCTAGAAAAAGGCTTACCAATCTTCGGTATCTGTCTAGGTCACCAGATTCTTGCTCTTGCGTCAGGCGCTAAGACAGTGAAGATGAAGTTTGGTCACCACGGCGCAAACCACCCGGTTAAAGATTTAGATCGTGATGTTGTGATGATTACTTCGCAAAACCACGGCTTTGCTGCTGACGAAGAAACCCTTCCAGAGACACTACGTGCAACGCACAAATCACTATTTGATGGTTCTCTACAAGGTATTCACCGTACAGACAAACCAGCATTCAGCTTCCAAGGTCACCCTGAAGCGAGCCCAGGTCCAGAAGACGCAGCGCCGTTATTCGACCACTTTATTGAACTAATCAAACAGCACACAGCGTAATTCGGAGTAGTAGACAATGCCAAAACGTACTGACATTAAAAGTATTCTTATTCTAGGTGCTGGCCCGATCGTTATCGGCCAAGCATGTGAGTTCGATTACTCTGGTGCTCAAGCTTGTAAAGCGCTTCGCGAAGAAGGTTACCGAGTTATTCTTGTGAACTCGAACCCAGCGACAATCATGACTGACCCAGACATGGCAGATGCAACTTACATCGAGCCTATCCAATGGGAAGTTGTGCGTAACATCATCGCTAAAGAGAAGCCTGATGCAGTTCTACCTACTATGGGTGGCCAAACTGCATTGAACTGTGCTCTAGACCTAGAAAAGCACGGCGTTCTTGAAGAGTTCGGTGTTGAAATGATTGGTGCAACGGCTGACGCTATCGATAAAGCAGAAGACCGTTCACGCTTCGATAAAGCAATGAAAGCAATTGGCCTTGAGTGTCCAACTGCTGATACAGCGAAAACGATGGAAGAAGCTTACAAAGTTTTAGACATGGTTGGCTTCCCTTGTATCATTCGTCCATCGTTCACGATGGGTGGTACTGGTGGCGGTATCGCTTACAACAAAGAAGAATTTGAAGAAATCTGTCGTCGTGGTTTGGATCTATCTCCAACTAATGAACTTCTTATCGATGAATCACTTATCGGTTGGAAAGAGTACGAGATGGAAGTGGTTCGTGACAAAAACGACAACTGCATTATCGTATGTGCGATTGAAAACTTCGACCCAATGGGTATTCACACAGGTGACTCAATCACTGTGGCTCCAGCTCAAACGCTGACAGATAAAGAATACCAACTAATGCGTAACGCATCTCTAGCAGTACTGCGTGAGATTGGTGTTGAAACAGGTGGTTCAAACGTACAGTTTGGTATCAACCCGAAAGATGGCCGTATGGTTATCATCGAGATGAACCCACGTGTATCTCGCTCTTCTGCACTAGCTTCTAAAGCAACAGGTTTCCCAATCGCTAAGATTGCAGCGAAACTGGCTGTTGGTTTCACGCTAGACGAGCTAATGAATGACATCACTGGCGGCGCAACTCCAGCATCATTCGAACCAACAATCGACTACGTAGTAACTAAGATTCCTCGTTTTAACTTCGAGAAGTTTGCAGGTGCTAACGACCGCCTAACGACGCAAATGAAGTCGGTTGGTGAAGTTATGGCTATCGGCCGTAACCAACAAGAATCTCTACAAAAAGCACTTCGCGGCCTAGAAGTTGGCGCGACTGGTTTTGACGAAATGGTAGACCTAGACGCACCAGATGCTCTAACGACTATCCGTCACGAACTTAAAGAAGCTGGCGCAGAGCGTATTTGGTACATCGCTGACGCATTCCGTGCTGGTATGTCGGTAGATGGTGTATTCAACCTAACGCAAATCGACCGTTGGTTCCTAGTTCAAATCGAAGACATCGTTAAGCTAGAGCAAGAACTTAAAGCGAAAGGCTTTGCTGGTCTAAATAAAGACGAGCTAAACAAGCTTAAGCGTAAAGGTTTTGCTGATGCGCGCCTATCTAAGATTCTAGGTGTAGCGGAAAGCGAAATCCGTCGTCTACGTGACCAATACGATATCCACCCGGTATACAAGCGTGTAGATACGTGTGCGGCTGAGTTCTCTTCAGATACGGCTTACATGTACTCATCTTACGATGACGAGTGTGAAGCAAACCCAACAGACAAAGAAAAAATCATGATTCTAGGCGGCGGTCCAAACCGTATCGGCCAAGGTATTGAATTTGACTACTGTTGTGTACACGCATCACTAGCGCTGCGCGAAGATGGCTACGAAACTATCATGGTTAACTGTAACCCTGAGACTGTTTCTACAGACTACGATACGTCTGACCGTCTGTACTTCGAACCAGTAACTCTGGAAGACGTACTAGCAATCGCTCGCGTTGAGAAACCAAAAGGCGTTATCGTTCAGTACGGTGGTCAAACACCACTTAAACTGGCTCGTGCTCTTGAAGCTGCTGGCGTACCAATCATCGGTACTAGCCCAGACGCAATCGACCGTGCAGAAGACCGTGAGCGTTTCCAAGTTGCTGTAGACCGTCTAGGCCTACTTCAACCAGAAAACGCGACAGTAACAACAATGGAGCAAGCGGTAGAGAAATCTCGTGAAATCGGCTTCCCACTTGTTGTACGTCCTTCTTACGTACTTGGTGGTCGTGCGATGGAAATCGTATACGACGAGCAAGACCTACGTCGCTACTTCAACGAAGCAGTTAGCGTATCAAACGAATCTCCAGTACTACTTGATAGCTTCCTAGATGACGCTGTTGAAGTAGACGTAGATGCGATTTGTGACGGTGAGCGCGTTGTAATCGGCGGTATTATGGAGCACATCGAGCAAGCGGGTGTTCACTCTGGTGACTCAGCATGTTCTCTTCCTGCATACACGCTAAGCCAAGAAATCCAAGACGTAATGCGCGAGCAAGTTGAAAAGCTAGCGTTCGAGTTGGGTGTTCGTGGTCTGATGAACACGCAGTTTGCTGTTAAGAACAATGAAGTGTACCTAATCGAGGTTAACCCTCGTGCAGCACGTACGGTTCCATTCGTATCTAAAGCAACTGGTGCGCCAATCGCTAAGATTGCCGCTCGTGTAATGGCGGGTCAATCTCTAGAGTCTCAAGGCTTTACGAAAGAAATCATCCCACCTTACTACTCAGTGAAAGAAGTTGTACTTCCATTCAACAAGTTCCCTGGTGTTGACCCACTGTTAGGCCCAGAAATGCGCTCTACTGGTGAAGTTATGGGTGTTGGTGCGACGTTCGCAGAAGCATACTCTAAAGCTGAATTGGGTTGTGGTAACATCTACCCAGAAGGCGGTCGTGCACTTCTTTCTGTTCGCGAAGGCGACAAAGAGCGTGTTGTTGACCTAGCATCTAAACTATCTAAGCTTGGTTACCAGCTAGACGCAACTCACGGTACTGCGGTTATCCTTGGCGAAGCGGGCATCAACCCACGTCTAGTAAACAAGGTACACGAAGGTCGTCCTCACATTCTTGACCGTATCAAGAACAACGAGTATACGTACATCGTGAACACTGCAGCTGGCCGTCAAGCGATTGAAGATTCTAAAGTTCTTCGTCGTGGTGCACTTGCTGAGAAAGTTAACTACACGACTACGCTAAATGCTGCATTCGCGACTTGTATGGCGCACACTGCAGACGCGAAAACGTCAGTAACTTCAGTTCAAGAGCTACACGCTCAGGTTAAAGCTTCTCAAGCTTAATCGCCTAAAGTGTATCGCTGATATGCGGATATAAATGCTCAAAGCCCACTCCTCGGAGTGGGCTTTTTTATGGTGCGCCGAGCATGGCGTTGATCTAGGAGGTGAAAGTCCTCTACGGGCTCAGT